>NZ_JBYBKW010000005.1:0-236889 GCF_057475285.1 Paenalcaligenes sp. DL 309 | reverse complement strand
AGCGCGGTTCCAGTGTGTGAGCTGTGATTTCGAGGAAAACGCCGATTTAGTCGGCGCGATCAATGTGTTAAGGGCGGGACACGCCCAGTTAGCTTGTGCAGACACTTCGCCTGCAGTTAGGGGCGTCGGGCCAAGAACCCACCGAAGCGAGTCAGGCGATGGTCGCTTGAACGCTGTAGGAATCCTTGTCCTTTAGGGCGAGGAGGATGTCAATATTGCTACGCTATTACCTATGTTAAACCCACCTGCTGCCGCACCCATTTTTTTGACCTTAACAGAAGGTGCCAGCACGCAAGCACGCACCCGTCTTTCCAAAAAAGTAGCTATTAATATTTTTATTATGCTGGCTATTGCGGTGGTGGCCGGCAATTTAGTCTTAGCTTTTTTTGGTATTTCTTTGCCTATTATTCGTATTGGCGGTGGCTTATTAGTGATTGCTACAGCATGGGGCTTAGTCAGCGCCTCGGATTTTGATGCAGAGCAAGCTCAAGATATGGCGGACTCCTACTCGTGGGAGTTAGTGCGCTCTAAAGCCTTTTATCCGCTCACCTTTCCTATGTTATGCGGCCCCGGTTCATTATCGGCTGCTTTAACCGTAGGGGCAACGTTACATGACAGCAGCGCAGCTGTAGGCATTACTAAGCTAACAGGCGCTATTCCAGCTATTGCAGCAGCCGCCTTTGTGGTTTATTTATGTTTACGTTTTGCCTCGCAGTTTTTACATAAACTGGGGCGCAATGGTACAGCTGTAGTGATGCGTCTTTCCGCCTTTATTTTGCTGTGCTTAGGAGTACAAATTGTGTGGGATGGCGTGCATGAACTAGTGCTTGATTTACTAGTTGAGGCCTCTGCGCGCAGCGCTAGCTTACTTTGAAAACAATTAGGAGACTTAACATGTTGCAACAACGCGGTTTTCTTTATACAGCCATTTTAAGTGCGTTAGCATTAGGGGTAGCTTTGCTCTCTCAGCATTTATTTACCATGCGTCCTTGTGCTTGGTGTGTATTTCAGCGTTTATTATTGATTGCGCTTATTGTTTTTTCTGTCATTGGCCATATGGGCATCGTTTATAAACAAATCGCCCTACGCATTATTGGTCGGCTAACTGTGATTGCTACCGCCTGGGGTGGCGTGATGGCGGCCTGGTATCAGCATTCTGTGGCGGCCAAGCTCTTTTCTTGTGATATGACTTTTGCTGATCAAGTGATGATTAAATCAGGCTTAGAGTCTGCCCTACCTTGGCTATTTGGCATCTACGCGACCTGTATGGAAGCCAGCGTAGATGTGTTTGGTGTGCCCTATGCGATTTGGGCACTGCTTTTCTTTGTGTTAATTGGTCTTATTTCCGTTCTGCCTCTAGTAAATCTAGGGTCTCAGAAGTGATATCACCCGTAACATAATCACCATTAAAACATGACGATTCAAAACGTGTAAAAGCGGGATTTAAATCGCGTAAGGCTTGCTCTAAATCTGCCAAGTCTTGATAAACCAGACCGTCCATGCCTATTTCTTTTGCCACTTCAGCGGTGGATCGATTATGCGCAACCAGCTCAGTACGTATAGGCATATCGATACCATATACATTAGGATAACGAACGGCGGGGGCTGCGGAAGCAAAAAACACCTTCTTCGCGCCTGCTGAACGTGCCATTTCCACGATTTCTCGGCTAGTGGTGCCTCGCACAATAGAATCATCAACAAGCAAGACGTTTTTGTCTTTGAACTCCATAGGAATAGCACTGAGCTTTTGGCGCACAGATCGCTTACGCACAGCTTGACCGGGCATAATAAAAGTACGGCCTATATAACGATTTTTAATAAACCCTTCACGATAATTAAGCTTTAAGCAAGCGGCTAGTTGCATAGCAGAGGGCCGTGACGAATCAGGAATAGGCATCACCACATCTATATCTGCTAGACGTAAGTTTTTAGCTAATTTAGCAGCTAAATACTCACCCATTTTAAGGCGAGCATCATACACGGACACCCCATCTATAGTGGAGTCTGGGCGCGCAAAATACACATATTCAAAAATACACGGTGAGAGTTGAGTATGCTCAGCGCACTGCTGAGTGTGTAAATTACCCTCTAAATCAATAAGTATGGCCTCTCCAGGAGCCACATCACGCTCTAAATCAAACCCACACCCAGTGAGCGCCACCGACTCTGAGGCTACCATCCAATCTTTGCCTGCTGCTGTTTGCTGACTACCTAAACATAAAGGACGTATGCCATTTGGATCTCTAAAGGCCAACACCCCGTAATGAGCGATTTGGGCAATCACTGAGTAAGCCCCTTTGGCTCTATGGTGTACCGCGGCCACTGCTTTAAATATCACCTCAGGCGTTAACTCCTCCCCTTCAGCCACGCGTTGTAACTCATGCGCAAATACATTTAATAAAACTTCGGAGTCAGAGTTGGTATTAATATGGCGGCGATCTACGCTAAAGAGCTCTTGGCGCAACTGACGCCAATTACTGAGATTACCACTATGCACAAAACTAATACCAAAAGGTGCATTGACATAAAAAGGCTGCATTTCATCTGCATTTTCCGCACTGCCTTCACTGGGATAACGCACATGACCTATGCCACTATTACCTAAAAGCGTGCGCATATTTCGAGTACGAAATACATCTCTGACTAAACCCGCCCCTTTATGGGTATGAAAAAAATACTCATTGTAGGTGGTAATTCCAGCCGCATCTTGGCCACGATGCTGTAAAAGCAGCAGACTGTCATAAATCAATTGATTAACCGGTTCACAGCCTACTACACCAACAACTCCAGACATACTATTTCCCTATAAATAACGGAACGGATAAAAGCTAATAAGGTAACCAAGAAGCCACATCTATAGGCAAATACGCCTTTATACCTATTACTATATCAATGGCTTTTTTTGCTAAGTGTGATTCACGCCACCACGGCTCAGCAGGTAACTGAGTGTAACCGGCAATAATAACAAGCACTACTACAATTAAACACCCCCTAGCTAAACCAAACATCATCCCTAAGCCATGATCCGCGGGACTCAACCCGGTATGCTCTATAAGAGCACTAAGCACCATATTAAGTAAACCCACGGCAAGCAGGCTTAAAATAAAAACTGCCGCATACGCCACGGCACTACGCAATAAGCTATTATCAATGAGTGAAATAAGCCAAGTGGCGGCCTCGGGACCCCACCACAATGCGGCAAAAAAAGCGGCGATAAAAGCCACTAAAGACATCAGCTCTTTAATCAAGCCACGCACAAAACCTAAGATTCCCGAGGCAGCAATCACCACAAGAATCACGTAATCAAAACTACTCACTTGCTAGAGACGAAACTGTTTTCATAACCTAAGGAGCGTAAACGCGTTTGTGCTGCTTGCACAGCCTGCCTGCTAGGGAATGGGCCAACACGCAATCGATACGCTGTTTTACCTGAGACATTCGCCGTCTCCACATACGCATTGGAGACACCCGCTGCCACTAATTTTGAGCGGCGTTGATCCGCATCCGTTTTAGAGGAGTAAGCACCAATTTGTAAAACAAATGAACCTTGCTCTACGTCTGTAGAATTAGCTCTTGAAGGCGGCGGTGTACGCCCTTCTAAGAGAGCAATAGCCACAGAGCCATCATCTGTGCGAGCATCTGCTTTAGGTTTGGGTGCGGGCTTAGGACTAGGCTTAGGCTCCGGTTTAGGTTCTGGCTTAGGCTCTGGTGCAGGTTTAGGCTCCGGCGCCTCAGGCTTAGACTCTACAGATGGCTCTATGAAATCGGGCAGTTCTACTAAAGCAAGATCGCTCTCTGACTCAATCACTCCCTGATCATCAAAAGTCTCTGTGGTATCACTTTCAAATATAGGACGCTCTAAGCTTTCAGAAAGCCTATATTGCTCTTCTGATGGTGGAATAATTGAGGGAATAACGCTCACAACTTGTTCGGGCTCATCGGCAGACTGATCACTGAGTAAAACAGGTATCAATACAATAGCAGCTAATACCAAGACTACCGCGCCAATCAAACGACGGCGCGCTTTGTTTCGCATCTCAATTAATTGCTCGTCACTAGAAGGTCTGCTGCTTTGTGTGTTTGCAGACGCCTTGCGTGAAAACATTCCCATGTATAAAACCTATTTTATTTAAAAATAATTATTATCTAAATACGATCTAGATAGGACAGGATAGGACCAACCGTAAAAAAGGAGCCAAATACTAAAATTCTATCATTGTCTGTGGCTAATGCCTGTGCTTTTACAAAGGCTTGCACTACATCATCAAAGACTAAAGTCTGTACATGCTCTCTCTCTACTACAGCATTTTTAGGTCTAACCGTGGGTGGAGCTACCACCTCAGTCTTTTGATTATCACTCACCTCGGATTCGGATAAAGCTTTATTAACAATATCTGACAATGCCTGCGAACTTAAAGCACGCGGCCCCTCTAAGGTAGCGCACAACCATGTATCTACGTAAGGCAATAAGCGTGCAATAACTGCGGCTACCTCTTTGTCTTGAAACATCCCCACCACCGCAAAGGTTTTGCTGTTAGGTGTCATGGGCATTTGCTGCAAATTTTGAGCTAAAGCGCCGGCTGCATGCGGATTATGGGCCACATCTAACACAATAAAAGGCTGACCAGGCAAAATTTGCATGCGCCCTGGTATAGCAGCTCTGGCTAAACCTTCACGTACAGCACTAGCAGGTACCAACACTTGTAAACGTAGAGACTCTAAGGCAGCTAAAACAGCCGAAGCATTGAGCAGCTGATTAACCCCGCGTAAGGCAGGATAAGCTAAGGCAGCACGCCGCTGTGTACGTCCTGCAAAAGCCCATTGTTGCGCATCGCCCGAATAATTAAAATCCACACCAAACTGCCATAAATCGGCACCTATTTCATCAGCATAGGCTTCAATGGCAGCAGGAGGCAAAGGGTCTGCGCAAATAGCCGGCTTATTGGGACGAAATATATGCGCCTTCTCCCATGCAATGTGCTCGCGATCATTGCCTAAATAATCGATGTGATCTATATCAATATTCGTAATAATACTGCAATCCGCATCGATAATATTTACCGCATCTAAACGCCCACCTAAACCTACCTCAAACAACATTATATCAACCTTTGCTTCGTGAAAAGCACTTAAGGCCGCCAAGGTGGAAAACTCAAAATAGCTCAGGCTGATGTTTGCCCGTTTTTGTTCAATGAATGCAAACTGACGCACAATCAATCCGTCACTGGCATTTTCACCATTGATACGAATACGTTCGTTATAGTGCACCAAATGGGGAGATGTATACAAGCCCACTTTATAGCCTGCAGCAAGTAGGATTGCCTCTAGCATAGCGCAAGTGGACCCCTTACCATTGGTACCACCCACAATGATCTTGATGGCATGACTGGGCGCTAACTCTAATTGAGTAGCCGCCTGTTCAACACGCTCTAAACCCATATCAATATTTTTTGGGTGCAGACTTTCTAAATGCTGCAGCCACTGTGCTAGAGAACTTGTTTCATCTAAAAATGTGTTATGGGATTTATGCATGAATCTCAATCATTGAAAAAAAACGGTAGGTGCTAATAATAGCACTTACCGTTTTTTTTCACTAATAATTCGCGTGCTTGTTGCTTAAGTTTTTTACTTGCGCCGCACAGGTGGAAGATCGGTACAGAGACCTAAAGAGGCTTCAGCGGCCATACCTACTGATTCACCTAAGGTAGGGTGCGGGTGGATAGTACTACCTATATCCACTTGATCTGCCCCCATCTCTATGGCTAATACCACTTCACTGATGAGGTCACCCGCACCAACCCCTACAATGCCACCGCCCAAAATACGCTTGGTTTCAGCATCAAAAAGCAGTTTAGTAAAGCCCTCATCACGGTTATTCGCGATGGCGCGACCCGAGGCCTGCCAAGGAAACAACCCTTTTTCCACAGCAATATTTTGTGCCTTGGCCTCTTCTTCTGTTAATCCTACCCATGCCACTTCGGGATCGGTATAGGCCACCGAAGGAATCACTCGAGCATCAAAGTAAGCTTTCTCACCAGCGATAACTTCAGCGGCCACATGCCCTTCGTGTACCGCCTTATGCGCAAGCATAGGTTGACCTACAATGTCACCAATGGCATAGATATGCGGCACATTGGTGCGCATTTGATTATCAACGGCAATAAATCCCCGATCATCTACCTGCACGCCAGCATTTTCAGCTCCAATTTGTTTGCCATTAGGGAAGCGACCCACGGCTTGTAACACTAAATCATAACGCTGGGGTTCTGTGGGCGCGCCTTCACCTTCAAAACTAACCCAAATGCCGTCTTCTTTAGCTTCGGCAGATACCGTTTTAGTATTTAACATAATATGATCAAAGCGATGCTTATTCATATTTTGCCATACGCGCACTAAATCACGATCTGCGCCTTGCATAAGACCAGATTGCATTTCTACCACATCTAAACGCGTACCCAGCCCTGAGTACACCGTACCCATTTCCAGCCCAATAATACCACCGCCGATCACGAGCATTTTCTCAGGAATGGATTGCAGCTCTAAGGCCCCTGTAGAATCCACAATACGTGGATCATCAGGTAAGAAAGGCAATTTTACAGACTGACTACCAGCAGCAATAATCGCCGATTTAAATGCCACCTCTTCATTACCCGAAGCGGTTTCCACCTGTAACTGATTAGGGCTACTAAAGCGTGCTGTGCCCGTTATAACATCGACCTTACGCGCTTTAGCCATACCTGCTAAGCCCTTGGTAAGTTTACCGATGACGCCTTCTTTATAACCACGCAATTGATCTATCTCTATAGTGGCTTCACCAAAGTGAATACCTTGCTTAGAAAGATCTTTAGCCGCTTCAAAAATACCTACGGTATGCAATAACGCTTTAGAAGGTATGCAACCCACGTTCAAACACACCCCACCTAAGGTGGAATAACGTTCTACAAGGGCAACCTTTAGCCCTAAGTCTGCGGCACGAAAAGCAGCAGAATACCCTCCCGGACCGGCTCCTAACACCACCACATCGTACGCCCCCTCAGGAGCTTGAGAAGATGAAGACGTCTGTGGTTCTTGAGAAGTTGTGGTGCTAGCGGCTACAGTAGTCGTTTCAGGCGCAGACGCAGACATAGCCTGAGTAGCCTCAGCGAGTTCAACACGTACAATAGCCGTGCCTTCTGCGACTTCATCGCCCACCTTAACTAAGACCTCTTTAACCACCCCCGCGTGCGAAGACGGAATTTCCATAGAAGCCTTATCAGACTCTACAGTAATTAAGCTGTCTTCGACGGCAACAGTATCCCCCGGACTGACGAGCACCTCAATGACCGCCACCCCATCAAAGTCGCCAATGTTAGGTACCAAAATATCTTGTGTACTCATCTGCTATTCCTTTATTTATAGGGTGATGCGACGGAAGTCGGCAAGTAATTGGCCCAAGAAGGCGTTAAACCGTGCCGCTGCCGCACCATCTATCACACGGTGATCATAAGATAATGACAAGGGCAACATTAAACGCGGCTCAAACTCTTTGCCGTTCCATACCGGCTGCATACTAGAGCGTGATACACCTAAAATAGCCACTTCGGGTGCATTAATAATGGGCGTGAAATCGGTTCCACCTATACCTCCTAAAGAAGAAATAGTAAAGCAACCGCCTTGCATTTGGGCTGCACTCAACTTACCGTCGCGTGCTGCTGCCGCCAATTCGCCCATTTCTTCAGAGATTTCTAAAATACCTTTTTTATCAGCGTCTTTTAACACAGGCACAACCAGACCATTAGGCGTATCCGCAGCAAAACCAATGTTGTAATACTGCTTTAACACTAAGTTATCGCCATCAAGTGATGCATTGAACTCAGGGTATTTTTTCAAAGCAGCTACACTGGCTTTGATTAAAAAAGCCAGCATAGTTAAGCGTACATTTTCCCCTGATTTTTTCCCTTCTGCATTTAACTGCTTACGGAAAGCCTCTAGCTCAGTAATATCGGCCAGATCGTTATTGGTCACATGGGGAATCATGACCCAATTACGATGCAAGTTTGCGCCAGAGATCTTTTTAATACGTGATAAAGGCTGGGTCTCGATTTCACCAAAGCGACTGAAATCCACTTTCGGCCACGGTAAAACCTGAAAATCCCCCGAAACCGTAGCAGCCGCAGCCGGTGAAGCCCCGCCTACACTGCTATCAGCCATTACTTGCTTAACAAAATTACGCACATCTTCGGGTTTAATACGGCCTTTGCTACCCGTGCCTGTTACTAGAGTTAAATCAACGCCTAATTCACGGGCAAATTTACGCACAGAGGGTGAAGCATGCGGTAAATTACGTAACGGCACATTGGCATCCGCAAACGAAGAGGTTGGAGACTCACGCTGTGGGGGTTCTGACGCCATAGCTGGAGTGCTCTCTGAAGCAGCAGCCGGAGCAGGCTTTGCTGGAGCCGAAGCAGTCTCTGCTACTGGGGCAGCAGCTACGGCAGCTTTAGCAGGCTCTACGCCTGACGCACTCAGCTCTACTTCTAAGATATCTGAATTTTCAGAAACTTTATCGCCCACTTTCACTAAAATACGTTTAACAATACCCGCGTGACTGGAAGGCACTTCCATAGAGGCTTTTTCTGTCTCTAAGGTGATTAAACTTTGATCAAGTTCAATGGTATCTCCTTCGGCTACCAAAATTTCAATCACGTCTACATCATGCACGTCACCAATATCTGGTACGGTTACCGTCACAATTTCCGCCGTATCGGAGGCGGGTTTTTGCTCGGCCGTGCTTGGTTCAGAGGCTGCTGCAGTAGGAGCTTCTGTGGCCGCAGCTTGCTGCGTAGCATCTAATTCCAAGATTAAAGATCCTTCACGCACCTTATCACCTAAGTTAACCTTAATGGCCTTCACCACGCCGGCATGCGAGGAGGGAATTTCCATGGAGGCCTTATCAGACTCCACGGTGATTAAACTGTCTTCTACAGCAACGGTATCACCGATGTTAACGAGAATCTCGATCACATCAACGTCTTCATCACTACCGATGTCTGGGACAATGACTTGAATTAATTCACTCATGACTTTCCCCCTAATTAAACGTGATGTGGGTTTGATTTATTCGCATCAATGCCATACTTACTCATGGCTTCAATGACCTTATCCATACTGATCTTGCCTTCATCGGCTAAAGCACGCAGCGCGCTTAACACAACAAAGTAACGGTCCACCTCAAAATGTGAGCGCAATTTAGAACGGAAATCAGAGCGACCATAACCATCTGTGCCCAACACACGGTAAGTACGATCTTCCGGTATAAAGGCGCGAATCTGATCAGCAAACGCTTTCATATAATCGGTGGATGCCACGATAGGCCCGGTGGTGTCAGCTAACAACTGCGTGACATAAGGCACGGGTGGGTTTGTGTCAGTGGGATGCAGTAAGGCATAGCGTTCACAATCTAAACCTTCACGGCGCAACTCTGTAAAGCTAGGAACGCTCCATACATCAGAGCTAATACCCCAATCTTTATCCAATAGATCTTGGGCAGCTATTACTTCACGTAAAATGGTGCCAGAGCCCATGAGTTGCACTCTATGTGTCTCTGTGCCTTCGGCCTCTACCGATTTAAATTTGTACATACCACGTAAAATACCCTCTTCATCACCATGCTGTAGACCTGGCTGTGCATAGTTCTCATTCATGAGCGTAATGTAGTAGTACACATCCTCTTGCTTTTCAGCCATCCGGTATAAGCCATCACGAATAATAACGGCCACTTCATGCGCAAAGGTAGGATCATAAGACACACAATTTGGAATCACTGAAGACTGTATATGACTGTGACCATCTTCGTGCTGTAAACCTTCACCATTCAGTGTAGTGCGCCCAGCGGTACCACCTAATACAAAACCACGCGCCTGCATGTCACCAGCCGCCCAGGCTAAATCACCAAAGCGCTGGAAACCAAACATGGAGTAATAGATAAAGAAAGGAATCATGATGCGATTATTTGTGGAGTACGACGTGGCTGCCGCAATCCACGAGCTAAACGCGCCCAGCTCGTTAATGCCTTCCTGTAGTAACTGACCGTTTTTGGTTTCACGGTAGTACATCACCTGATTTTTATCGACCGGTGTATATTTTTGGCCTTCAGTCGCATAAATACCAATTTGACGGAATAAACCTTCCATACCAAAAGTACGGGACTCATCGGCCAAAATAGGCACCACACGTGGTCCTAACTTCTTATCACGTAACAACTGATTCAACACACGTACAAAAGCTTGAGTGGTTGAAATTTCACGTCCTTCTGCTGTGGGCTCTAATACAGCTTTAAATACATCTAAGCCAGGCGCCGCTAAGTGCTCATCAGCTTTCATGCGGCGTTTTGGTAAATAGCCACCTAAGGCCTGACGATGCTCGTGCATGTATTTCATTTCAGGCGAATCAGGCGCCGGTTTGAAATAGGGTAAGTTTTCTAATTCAGAATCAGGTATGGGGATATTAAATCTATCGCGGAACTCTCGAATGGCTTCTACATCAAGACTCTTTTGCTGATGCGAGGGGTTTTGCGCTTGGCCCACATGACCCATTCCATAACCCTTAATGGTTTTAGCTAGGATAACAGTAGGCTGCCCTTCATGCTTAGTGGCGGAATCAAAAGCTGCATACACTTTATAAGGGTCATGACCACCACGGTTTAAGCGCCAGATGTCTTCATCGGACATACGGCTTACCATTTCTAATAGCTTAGGGTGCTTACCAAAAAAGTGCTCACGTACATAGGCGCCGTCATTTGCTTTATAAGCTTGGTATTCGCCATCAATGGTGTCTTCCATTACTTGGCGTAAGATGCCTTCTTTATCTCGCGCTAATAGAGGGTCCCAATAACCACCCCAAATGAGTTTGATCACATTCCAACCACCCCCACGGAATACGCCCTCCAACTCTTGAATAATCTTTGCATTACCACGCACTGGACCGTCTAGACGCTGTAAGTTACAGTTCACGACAAAAATTAAATTATCTAATTTTTCACGAGCAGCAACACCAATAGCACCTAAAGACTCCGGCTCATCCATCTCTCCATCGCCTAAAAACACCCACACTTTACGCCCGGATGTATCAGCAATACCACGAGCGTGCAAGTATTTTAAGAAACGCGCTTGGTAAATCCCCATCAATGGCCCTAAGCCCATGGATACAGTAGGAAACTGCCAAAAATCCGGCATTAATTTAGGGTGCGGATAAGACGATAAACCCTTACCATCAACCTCTTGACGGAAATTATCGAGCTGCTCTTCCTCTAAGCGCCCTTCTAAATAAGCGCGAGCATACATCCCGGGAGAGGTGTGACCTTGAAAATAAACTAGGTCTCCGCCTTGCTCATCATTATCCGCTTTCCAAAAGTGGTTTTGTCCACATTCAATCATGGTTGCTAAGGAAGCAAAAGAGGCAATATGACCACCTAACCCCCCCCCATCAGCAGGAGTTTCTTGGTTTGCTTTCACTACCATGGCCATAGCGTTCCAACGTATATAGGAACGTAAACGCTCTTCTAATACAGGGTCACCGGGGTATTGAGGCTCTAAGCCTACCGGTATGGTATTGACGTAAGCCGTATATGGAGAAAAAGGGATGCGTGAACCAGAACGTCTAGCTACATCAGTTAAACGCTCAATGAGGTAGTGGGCACGAGCCGGACCTTCGCGATCTAAAACGGCTTCGAGTGCCTCTAGCCATTCTTGTGTTTCTAAAGCTTCATCGTTATCAGCACTCGCCGAGTTTTTTACTTGGTCAAGAGAGGACATGTGGCGTGTCTCCAGTGAATGAATATGAAGTGCGTACTGAAGTGTAAGAATTACTAAATAGTACGAACCGCAAAACAAGCAGCCTCTTTCTTTTATAGGCCTTTGTTTCATTCATTCTATGTAATAAACGTAAAAGGCTCAAGCTATTTTCCATTTTACGACATGACCTTTCATATTGCGAAAAATGAATCTGGTATATCCCTCACAAATCCGCTTACAATAGATATTAAATTGACTTTGTATTCCATATGGCAAACTACTCTAAAAAGTCGCTTATTCCGACTACCTTCTACGAACAAGCTCGCCAAACTCGACGTGGTGTTTATTGGCTCACCCCTGTTATTGTCTTAATTCTCTATCTTTGTGTGATGGGGGTTTTTTTCTGGTTACAACGTCTACAACATGACAGTGTGATGTTTGTCACCATAGATCAAGAGATTCGCCAGCAGCGTTTGCTGATGGTGGTTATCGCCCTATCTTTTGTAATCATTTTAAGCTTACTTGTGTTATGGCGCTATACTCGTTTTCGCTCACATGCGGAGGCAGCGCTAATTGCTGAAACCGGATTTAGGCGCGCTATGGAAAACTCTATGTCCACTGGGATGCGGGTTTTTGATATGTATGGTCGTATTGCTTATGTAAATCCTGCTTTTTGTAGAATGATAGGCTGGAATGAGGCGGATCTTATTGGTCGCACCGCGCCTTTTCCCTATTGGCTGCCCGGACGTCACCAACAACACCAAGACACCCTTGATCTACTTATGTCGGGTCGCACGCCTAGTAGCGGCTTAGAAGTCGATGCCCAACGCCGCGATGGATCACGGTTTACCTCACGCATGTATGTATCTCCTCTACGGGACCCAAACGGTGAACAAATCGGCTGGATGACGTCCATGACAGACATTACCGAGCCCAAGCGCATACGTGAAGCCTTAACCGCAGCTCATGAACGCTTTATGACTGTACTGGAAGGGCTGGACGACGCCATTTCTGTAGTAGCCGACAGCCCCGAAGGCCCCGAACTGCTTTTCGCTAACCGTACCTATAGACGTATATTCAGTGCACAGGCTAACGGCCACTTAGAGCTTTTAGGAGGCCGTCTTGGGCGCTTTACGGATGAAACTGTGGAGACTTTTTCTCCTTCTTCTCAGTTATGGTTTGAAGTGCATCATCGTATGCTGGCGTGGACTGATGGCCGACGCGTACGTTTACAGGTAGCTCGTGATATTACCGAACGCCGCACACACGAAGAAGCTTCTAGAATTCAACAAGAAAAAGTACAGTTAACTAGTCGTTTAACCACTATGGGTGAAATGGCTTCTTCATTAGCCCACGAGCTCAATCAGCCTCTTACTGCCATTAGTAACTACAATATGGGGGCAGTAGCTATGGTAAAATCGGGGCGATATAATCCTGAATCCTTAATAGAAGCCTTAGAAAAGTCCGCCACGCAAGCCGAACGTGCTGGGAAAATAATTAGCCGCATCCGTGAATTTGTTAAGCGCAGTGAACCTAAACGCGCTCAAGTTCCACTCATGCCTATATTAGACAATGCTGTGGCTTTTGCTGATATTGATGCCCATAAGCGCCAAATCACTATTGAGTTACACTTACCCACACCCATACCGGACGTGATCGCTGACCCCATTTTGATTGAGCAAGTGTTATTAAATTTACTCAAAAATGGTTTAGAAGCGATGGAAGACAGCGATTACTCTGTGCTCCATGTGCATGTGACAGTATTAGAAAATAATCTGTTAGAGGTGGCAGTAATAGACAAAGGTTATGGTCTAAAAGACCCTGAGCGTTTATTTGAACCTTTTTACAGCACCAAAACGGAAGGATTAGGCATGGGATTAAATATTTGCCGTACTATTATAGAGTCCCATCATGGCCGCTTGTGGGCTGAAGCCGCACCTGAGGGTGGCACTATATTTCGTTTTACTTTGCCTTGCGCGCAACCTAGTTCCATTATTGATACGAGTGAGCTCACTCATACTGAGGAGATTCAAGCATGAGCAGTACCCAAACCCCTTGCACCATTTTTATAGTCGATGATGATGAAGCCGTACGCGACTCCTTACGCTGGCTGCTTGAAGCCAATGGCTACCGTGTCAAATGCTTTGGCGCTGCCGAAGAGTTTTTAAATACCTACGATCCAAATACACTTGCCGTCTTAATTGTAGATGTACGTATGCCGGGTATGAGTGGGCTGGAATTACAAGAAGCTCTTATTGCGCGTAAAGCCACTATTCCTATGGTGTTCATTACAGGCCATGGTGATGTGCCTATGGCAGTAAACACCATGAAAAAAGGAGCCATAGACTTTTTAGAAAAACCGTTTAATGAAGCCGATTTACGCGCTATTGTCGCACGTATGATTGAACAAGCATTAGATTTAGCTTCTCAAGAGAAAGAGAAACGTAATCATGAGAAAATCATCTCCCGTCTTACCGCCCGCGAACAGCAAGTACTAGAGCGTATTGTTGCAGGGAGATTAAACAAACAAATAGCGGGTGATCTTAATATCAGTATTAAAACTGTTGAAGCGCATCGCGCCAACATTATGGAAAAACTTGAAGTCACCACGGTGGCCGATTTAATGAAAATTGCCCTAGTCAAAACTGGAGAAAATTAATATGAGTACAAGCAGTGCGCGTACTATCGATGGCAAAGCCCTCGCCTTAAAAGTTCGTAATGAGGTAGCTAACCGAGTTCAACACCTCAAAAATCACGGCATTACACCGGGCTTAACGGTGGTGCTCGTGGGCGAAGACCCAGCTTCACATGTGTATGTACGCAATAAAGCCTTAGCATGCGAAAAAGCGGGCATGAAATCGGACGTTATAAAGTTGCCCGCCAGCACCACACAAGCTGAACTACTTGCGCTGCTTGAAAAACTCAATACTAATCAAAATGTACACGGTATCTTAGTACAGCTCCCCTTACCCGCCCATCTGGATGAACACGCTGTCATAGAGGCTATTTCAGCAGCTAAAGACGTAGACGGTTTTCATATCAGCAATGCCGGTTTACTTTTAACAGGTAAGCCCTTGTTTAGACCTTGCACTCCTTACGGAGTCATGAAAATGCTAAAAGAAGAAGGCGTCAATCTGCGTGGTGCGGAAGCGGTGATTATTGGCGCCAGCAATATCGTCGGTAAACCCATGGCCTTGATGCTGCAAGCAGAAGGCGCCACAGTGACTATTTGCAATAGCAAAACTAAAGATCTTACCGCTCACACGCGCCGTGCCGATGTGCTAGTAGTGGCGGTTGGGCGCCCTCATATGATTACCGCTGAAATGGTTAAACCCGGTGCCGTAGTTATTGATGTAGGTATTAATCGTTTAGAAAATGGCAAATTAGCCGGTGATGTGGATTTTGATTCTGTTAGCCAAGTGGCCTCAGCGATTACGCCTGTACCGGGGGGCGTTGGCCCCATGACTATCGCCATGCTTTTAGTCAACACAGTAGAAGCTGCCGAGCGTCTCCTAAAGCAATCTTAATTCTATCTATATGTGTTTACATATAAAATATAAAGTGAAGTGTAATATTTATGTCTAAACCTTCTAACCCTTTAATTGTTCCCATTAACCAGCTCATGGATTACGCCGCTATTAAGGCAGAACACATTGAGCCGGCAATTACTGAACTGCTCAACCAAGCACGTAACGCAGTTACTACCATTACTGAACAGCCCACCACCACGTGGGAAAACACCGTACAAGCACTAAATGATGCCACCGAACAGCTATCGCGTGCTTGGACCGTAGTGGGTCACCTAAACTCCGTGATCAATAGCCCCGAATTACGTGAAGCCAGAACGGCTTGCTTACCTAAAGTGAGTGAGTTTGGTACTTGGCTAGGACAACACCAAGGGCTCTACCAAAAATACAAGCAACTAGAACACTCCGAAGCTTTTTCCTCTTACAATGCCGAACAAAAACGCGCCATTGAGTTAGCCTTACGCGACTTTCGTTTAAGTGGTGTGGAATTAGAAGGGGAAGCGCGCAAGCGTTATGGTGAAATCTCCGAGCAACAAGCCCTAGCTTCACAGCGTTTTTCTGAAAATGTATTAGACAGTATGGACCAATGGGCTCTATACATTACCGATGAAAGCAAGCTAGATGGCATTCCTGCTGATTCTAAGGCTGCCTTTGCCGCAGCAGCTAAAGCTGACGATAAAGGAGGTTGGAAAATCACTTTACAGATGCCTAGCTATTTGCCAGTTATGCAATACGCAACTGATCGTGAGTTACGTCATACCCTCTACAAAGCCTATGCCACTATCGCCTCAGATCAAGGCGCCAAAGCGGAACTTGATAACTCTGAGGTAATTGAACAGTCCTTAGCACTACGCGCTGAAGAGGCCGCTCTACTCGGCTTTGATACCTTTGCTGATCTGCGCCTAGAAACCCGCATGGCGGACACCGCTCCTCAAGTCATCGAGTTTCTACGTGATTTAGCACAACGCGCCCTGCCCTTTGCCCGCCAGGATTTGGAACAACTTAAAGCTTATGCCATTACGTTAGGTATAGAGGATTTCCAACCATGGGATGCTGCCTTTGTTTCGGAAAAGTTGCGTCAAGATAAATACGCCTATTCTGAAGACGAAGTAAAGCAATACTTCACAGAGCCTCAAGTCATCAATGGTTTGTTTGATGTAGCGCAGCAATTATTTGGCGTCAGTTTTGAGCCGGCCGAAGTCTCCGTATGGCACTCTGACGTCAAAGCTTTTGAAGTATATAACGCTCAAAAAGAACGCATAGGTTATTTATACACCGATCTCTATGCGCGCAGCGGTAAACAAGGGGGCGCTTGGGTCAATAGTGAACGCAGTCGCCGCTTAACGGCAACGAGCTTAGAGTTACCTATTACTTATCTGGTATGTAATTTCAGCTCACCCCAAGACGGCAAGCCTGCTCTCTTAACACACGACGATGTCATTACCCTCTTTCATGAAAGTGGACATGCCTTACACAATCTACTTTCAACAGTAGATGAGCCTGATGTGTCCGCCTTTGCCGCCGTAGAGTGGGACGCCATTGAATTGCCTTCGCAGTTTATGGAGAACTTCTGCTGGGAATACCCAGTCATTGAAAAGCTTTCCGCTCATGTAGACAGCGGCGCCCCCTTGCCCTTTGCTTTATATGAAAAATTGTTAGCGGCCAAAAACTTCCAAAGTGGCATGCAAATGGTACGTCAAGTGGAGTTTGCGCTGTTTGATATGCTTATTCATAATCAAACACAAGGGTTAAGCATCGATGAAGTTATGCAAACCTTAGAACGCGTGCGTGAAGAAGTGGCTGTGATCATTCCTCCCAACTGGCACCGCTTCCCTCATGCCTTTTCACATTTATTTGCAGGGGGCTACGGCGCAGGTTATTACAGTTATAAATG
The DNA here is from genome assembly GCF_057475285.1 of Paenalcaligenes sp. DL 309. NCBI lineage: Bacteria > Pseudomonadati > Pseudomonadota > Betaproteobacteria > Burkholderiales > Alcaligenaceae > Paenalcaligenes > Paenalcaligenes sp. DL 309. The sequence continues at coordinate 219,697 of NZ_JBYBKW010000005.1, read as the reverse complement.
GGCAGAAGTTTTATCTGCTGATGCTTATAGTGCCTTTGAAGAAAACGCTACCACTGAACCCGATGGCAGCCGCAATACCTTGCATCAACCTACCGGTATTAAATTCCGAGATGAGGTACTGGCTATAGGAGGCGTGCGCCCTGCTGCTGAAAGCTTTGAAGCCTTCCGTGAACGAGAGCCTTCTCCTGAAGCTCTATTACGTCATAGTGGCCTAGTAAGCGCTGAATAACTATTATTCATTATGATTATGCCTAAAATTAGTTTTAAATGGCTACTTGCCCTGGCATTGCTTTTTAGTAGTGCCATGGCTCTTGCCAATTCGCAAATTCATCCTGTACGTGGCTTTATGCCGGATTTGAAATTTACCTTACTAGCAGCAAATAATACTGAATTCACGGAAAAAGAGGTGCGCGGCAAAGTAGTGTTGATGTTTTTTGGCTATGCTAACTGTCCTGACATCTGCCCTACGTCCATGGCACAATTAGCAGAAGTCATGGAGCAATTGGGCGACGATGCCCCTAAAGTGCGTATTTTATTTGTGAGCGTGGACCCACATCGCGATAATCCTGAGATGTTACAAGAGTATGTGGAAAATTTTGATGACCGGTATGCCATTGGCTTAACGGGTACAGAAAAAGAGATCGCGAATCTGGCACGCCGCTACCGTGTGGCGTATCAATTAGAAAAGCCAGACCCCAATAACCCCAACAACTATGAGGTATCGCATAGCCGTGGGGTATATTTTTTTGATGCCAAAGGTAAGGCGCGTTATTTGGCCTCAGACTCCGAAGAGGTTGAGGCCTTAGTGGAAAAAGTACGCGCTATTTTATAAACCTTCTCAACTGTTTAACTACGCACCGCAGCGCCACGTAATGCCGTGCGTAGCCCTTCCTCTACGACCGGATGATAGAATGGCATAGCAAGCATTTGATCTATGGTTAACTCCATTTGCAAGCACCACGCTAATAAATGCGCTATATGCTCTGCTGCAGGCCCCAACATTTCAGCCCCTAAAAACTTGCCACTGTTTTTATCTGCATACACACGTAAGCGGCCGCAGTTTTTGAGCATTACACGCGCTCGACCTTGGTTTTCGAAATTTACTTCACCGATATTAATCGCGCTGCCTTCCAATTCTGCAAAGCTTTGACCCACTTTCATGATCTGTGGGTCCGTAAACACTACCCCCATAGGAGCACGGCGTGCTACAGGCTTAGGGTCCGCTGGCCAATGCGCCGCATTAGTTCCTGACTGAAAACCGTCATCAGAGGCCTCGTGCAAAATAGGATGTAAATTATTCACATCTCCAGCAAAGAAAATAGACGTATTATTGATTAATAAGGTTTGCTTATCAAACTCAGGCATGCCTTTATCATCCAGTACGGCAGAGGTGTTTTCTAAACCTAAGGCCGATACATTCGGTGTGCGACCTGCCGCACTTAAAACAAAATCCGCTTTAATACTTTGTTCTTTACCTTCATGCTCGTAATACACAACCACTTGATTATCTACAAACTCGGTACGTGTTACATCGGCATTCGCTAACATATCAAATTGACAGCAAAAAGCATCACGCGCCGCCTCGCGCACTTCGGGGTCTGTGATACCACCTACTTTATTACTACGATTTAATAACGTGGTTTTTACCCCGAGGTTATGCAAGGCTTGACCTAACTCTAAACCTATAACTCCAGCACCAACTACCACTACACTTGTAGGTAAATCATCCCAGTCGAACACGTCATCGTTAACCACTAATCGATCAGCAGCACCTTTCAATGCTTGAGGTTTAAAAGGCGTAGAACCCGTAGCAATCACAAAGCTAGTCGCAGTAATCTGCGTATGATCACCTACCTGTACGGTATTATCATCAAGAAACGCCGCATAGCCCCATACCTTATCTTCAGTGGGAATTTGCTCAATGCTTTCTAATACAAAGCCCACAAAACGATCACGTTCAGACTTCACGCGTTGCATGACTTCTTTGCCATCAATACGCACTTCACCGTCTATATGTATACCAAAGGGCGCTGTATTTTGAGCGGCATAAGCGGCATCAGCAGCAGCAATAAGCAGCTTAGAAGGCATGCAACCTACCCGGGCACAAGTGGTACCATACTCGCCCCCTTCGACTAAAATTGCTTTTTTACCTGCACGTACGGCAGCGCGGTACGCTACCATGCCTGCTGATCCGGCACCAATTACCACTACATCTGCTTGTCGCTTTTGCATAAAAAATCCTTTATAAAACTACTACAACGACTACTTTTACTGTTTGTAATCTCTAAAACCTACACCTGCCTCACTAAACTACACTTGCTGGGGACTGTATCCTGCTGCTTGCAGTTTCATAATAATGGTTTGTGGGTCTGTATCTGTGGCCTCTACAGTGAGCCAGTGCGTAGCAGGATCCGCTTGAATAATAGCATTAGGTGAAAACTCATGAATGGTGGATGTAATCATTTTTACGCAATGACCACATGTCATATCAGGGACTAAAAATTCTTGTTTCATAACTTTCCTTTGTTTTAAGCTGCAAATGAAGCCTTCATTTTACAACGGATTCGTAAATCATACATGCATTGACCTTTACCTAAGGTTAAGGTTTATACTCTTTATATGGAATTAAACTTAAAACGGGCAGGACTATGAGCAAACCATCAGGAATAAACTTAGCTGTGCATGGCATGAGTTGTGCCGCTTGCGTGCGACATGTAGAAAATGCACTTACCTCTATTGAAGGCGTAGACACGGCTTTTGTAAACCTAGCGAATGCTAAAGCCTATGTCACCCTTAAAGACGACGCACAAGTGGCTAGCTCTGCACTAATTACAGCTATTGAGAAAAAAGGCTTTGATGCCCAAGAGCTCACCGCTGAAAATGAGCTTAATGCACCAGCAGCTAATCAAAAAGCCCTACAAAAAGAAGCGCAAACGAAAAAAAATCAATTCATTGTGGCGTTGGTGCTTTCTTTGCCGGTGTTTATTACCGATATGGGTAGTCATTTAATTCCCCCTTTTGCACAATGGCTGCATGCCACTATTGATCCTCACAATATAAATTTAATGCAGTTTGTGTTGGCCACTCTGGTTATTTTATTCCCGGGGCGTGATTTTTTTACTTTAGGCTTTAGGGCTTTGTTTAATCGTAGCCCTGACATGAACAGCTTAGTGGCCATAGGTGCAGGTAGCGCTTGGCTGTATTCAGTAGTGGCGTTATTTACGCCACACGTATTACCTGCGGGTGCCAATCATATGTACTTTGAAGCCGCTGCAGTGGTTATTACCTTAATTCTATTAGGTAAATTTATGGAGGCCCGCGCCAAAGGGCAAACCGGTGAAGCCATTAACAGCCTACTCGAACTACAAAGCGCCAGTGCCCGCGTATACCGCAATGAGAACTGGGTTGATTTACCCATAGATCAAATTAATGTGGGTGATCGCATCTTAGTGCGTGCTGGTGAGGCTATCCCTATAGATAGTGTGGTCATTAAGGGCCAAAGCCATGTCAATGAAGCCATGGTGACCGGTGAATCCATGCCTATTAACAAAGGTATTGATGATTACGTGATTGGCGGCACCATTAATGGTAATGCTACCTTAGAGATTCAAGCCACTCAGGTATCAAGTAATTCCACCTTGGCCAATATTATTCGTCTGGTGGAGTCTGCTCAAGCCACTAAATTACCCGTACAAAATCTAGTGGATAATATTACCGCTTGGTTCGTACCTATTGTTTTAGTTATTGCCACCTTGGTGTTTTTTGGCTGGTGGCTCTGGGGTCCCGGTCTCAACTACGCGGTAGTCAATGCGGTAGCCGTACTCATTGTGGCCTGTCCTTGTGCTATGGGCTTGGCAGTACCCACTTCTATTATGGTCTCTACCGGGCGCGCCGCTCAATTAGGCGTACTATTTAGACAAGGTGATGCCTTACAGCTCTTAGCAGAAATCAACATGGTGGCTTTTGATAAAACCGGTACCCTGACTTTAGCTAAGCCAGTAGTAGACGAAATGCTAGTAGCTGAGGGTTTAGATGAAGACATGTTGCTAGCGGATATCGCCTCTTTACAGCAACATTCTGAGCATCCTATTGCTACTGCCGTCGTGGATGCAGCGCAAGCAAAACAGTTAATTTTTACTGAGCCTGAAGATTTTATTACCCATACCGGGATGGGTGTTTCTGCCAAAATTAAAGGGCAGCATTATTACTTAGGCTCACAGCGTCTGCTGGAAAGTCAAGACATCCGCCCTACCCAGACGCAAAAAAATAGTTTTGAACAGTTTGCACAGCAAGGTAAAACGCCTATTTATGCGGCCAAAGAAGGGACTGTGGTGGCAGTATTCGCTATTGTGGATGCTATACGCCCTGAAGCCAAGGAGGCCATTGATCAACTGCATGCCCAAGGTATTAAAACCGCTATGATTACCGGTGACCACACCTTAACGGCCCATCATGTGGCTGAAGAGCTAGGCATCGATGTGGTTTACGCCCAAACCCAACCTAGCGATAAAGCCAAAATTGTACTGCAGCTGCAAACGAATTACGGCAAGACCGCTTTTGTGGGTGATGGTATTAATGACGCCCCCGCCCTAGCACAGGCCGATATAGGCATTGCCGTAGGAGCAGGCACCGATGTGGCCATTGAATCGGCTAGTATTGTATTATTAAATAATGATTTACGGACTACCAGTGCAGCCGTAAAGCTATCGCAGGCCACCTTACGTAACATTAAGCAAAACCTGTTCTGGGCCTTTGCGTATAATATTGCCCTCATCCCCTTAGCCGGTGGTTTATTATTGCTACTTACTGGGCACGTGTTCTCACCCATTTATAGCGCGATTGCCATGGCCTTATCTAGTGTGTTTGTGGTCTCAAACGCTTTACGTTTAAAGCGTATTAATCCCAAAAAATCATGAAAAAATACACCATCAGCCAGGCCGCGGCGCATAGCGGTCTTAGCGCAAAAATGATTAGAGATTATGAAAGTAAAGGCGTTTTGCCGGCAGCTAAGCGTAATGAGGCCGGGTATAGACTCTATGCAGAAGATGATCTACATACCTTATTATTTATTGCTCATGCCCGTGAACTCGGCTTTTCTTTGAAGCAGATCAACGAATTATTAGCGCTTTGGCAAAATAAAAATCGCAGTAGTGCTGAAGTAAAAAAAATGGCGGAAGCACATATCGCGGAGCTTGAACAAAAAGCTCAGCAACTGCACGATATGGCGGAAGTACTGCGCACCCTAGCCCAACAATGTCACGGCGATGCCCGCCCCGACTGCCCAATATTAAGGGGCTTAGAAAAGCCCCTTATATCCTCAGCTGTTAATTAGCTGGTTCCCAGCTACTCACATAATCTGCCGCATCTGGACGGTCTTTAGGAGGGACTTCGCCGTCTAGGCTGCCAATAACCACAAAGCCTAAAAACTCGTGCTCTAAGGTGTCAAAGCCCAACGCCTCAGGCACCGCCTCAGTATAAGTTCCAATACCTGTGCTCCAAAACGCCCCAAAACCTAAAGCATGTGCCGCATTTAATATATTCATAACGGCAGCACCTGTAGCCAGCATGCGCTCGTGCTCGGGAATACGCTCATTGCTGTGATCAACATAAGAAGCCACCGCAATCACTAAAGGCGCATGACCTAACCATTTGCGCATGTTTTTTTCTTTAGTGGGATTTAAAGGCTTGCCTTCATCGGCCATGGCTTTAACGGCTAAATTAGCCAACTTATCTATATTTTCACCTTCTATACGCTTAAAGCGCCACGGACGCAGTCGGCCATGATCGGGCGCTCGCATGGCAACAGCGAAAATCTGTTCAATTTGCTTTTCTGATGGACCAGGGCCGGTAATTTGTTTAGTCGAGTTTCGGCTTAATAACGTATCAATAATCGACATTGTGTTTTCCTTATTAATTATTGCTGATTAACTATGTGCTACAGCCGTACGCATTAGGGCTTTCATATCACGTACGGACTTCTCCCAGCCATCAAATACCGATTGCGCCACAATGGCATGACCGATATTTAATTCAGCAATACCAGGAATAGCGGCAACCGCTTGCACATTACCATAATGCAAACCATGGCCTGCATTCACTCGTAAGCCCAAAGACACACCATGTGCGGCACCCTGACGTATACGCTCTAGTTCTTTATTAGCAACCGCCTCATCTACGGCATCGGCATAACAACCCGTATGTAGTTCAATAACAGTAGCGCCTGCTTTATGCGCTGCATCAATTTGTTCTACGCAAGCATCTATAAAAATCGATACCCGAATGCCTGCTGCTTGTAATCGTTTTGTGGCCGCTTGTACGTCATCAAAGTGTTTAAGCACATCTAAACCACCCTCGGTGGTTAACTCCGTACGTTTTTCAGGCACTAAACACACGTCTTCAGGTTTAACATCGCAAGCGATAGCCAACATTTCTTCGGTAATCGCACACTCTAAATTCATACGCGTAGTAATCGCTTTACGCATAGCGTAAACATCTGCATCTTGAATATGACGGCGATCTTCACGTAAATGTAAGGTAATTAAATCAGCACCCGCTTCTTCAGCACGTACGGCAGCCAAAATAGGATCTGGGTACGTAGTTAAGCGCTGCTGGCGCAAAGTTGCCACATGATCAATATTTACACCTAGTTCAATCATTATGTTCCTTTAAGTTTGCATCCAGCTGCCATCCACCGCCAAGGGCTTTGTACAGCATTACGCGATTTAATAAAGATTCCATTCCCGTTTGCACAAAGGCTTGCTGCGCACTATAGAGATTAATCTCTGCCGTTTGCACTTGCAAGAAACTATCAATACCTATTTCGTAGCGTAGATTTGCTAAGCGCAGACTCTCAGCAGCCGATTTTTCCATAGCTCGTAGGGCATCTAATTGTTCACCATACGTCGCTTTACCTGCTAAAGCGTCTGCCACTTCTTTAAACGCCGTTTGAATGGCTTTTTCATAATTAGATATAGCAATATTTTGTCGTGCTTTAGCTACTTCTAAGTTACCGCGCACACTACCTGAAAAAATAGGCATAGAGACCTGAGGTGAATATTGCCAATGTGTGCGTCCTGAGTCGAATAAAGAACTGAGTGCAGGACTGGCTATACCAAATAAACCAGTAATAGATATATTAGGAAAATAAGCTGCACGCGCTGCGCCTATATTGGCATAAGCTGCTTTAAGTTGATGCTCTGCTTCGATGATATCAGGCCTACGTTCTAATAAACTAGACGATAAACCAACGGGGATTTCTGCCACAATTTGATTTTTACCAAAAATGGCGGGTTCAGATAAATCATCGGGAATGGTAGTGCCTACCATCAACGTCATGGCGTTGTAGGCTTGCATCTCAGCGCGCTGCGCTTGTTTTAAGTCAGCACGTATGGTGTCTAGCTGTAACTTGGCTTGATTTAACTCTAGAGCTGATGCCGTTCCCACCTCAAATAATGTATTTACCAGCTTATAAGAACGTTCACGACTGGCCATCGTAGAACGCATAAGCTTTTGCATTTCTTGGGCACTACGCCACTGAAAATAAGCTTCAGCAACTTGGGCCACCACGTTAATACGCACGGTGCGCTGGGCTTGCTCAGTTGCTAAAAACTGCTCATAAGCCGCTTCCGACAAATTACGTAAGCGACCAAAAAAATCAAGTTCAAAAGACGTTACCCCAACCCCCGCATTAAACACGCGATTAATGCTAGAGGACTCAGGCCCAGCGGGGCGCATATCAGCCGGGTTACGAGTCACTTGACCCGATCCACTCACACCAAAGCTCGGGAACTGATCGCTGCGAGTAATGCCTAATTGAGCTCTAGCCTCTTCTATGCGATCTACTGCCATACGTAAATCACGGTTGTTAAGCAAAGCGAGCTCAATTAAATCCTCTAAATAAGGATCAGTAAAGAAATCACGCCACCCTAAGGCGTCTAATTTAGCGAGCTCTTGCTCAACCTGAGCTGGATCCTGATGATCAAACACAGGCGCCACAGGCGCCATAGGCCGCTCATAAGTGGGCGCTAAGGAACAACCTGCCAAAACAAGTGCAGCCGTTAGTGTAGACACACTGGATTTAAATCTTAAAATCATGCTTTACCCCCAGTGTTCTCTTTTTTTGCTTGCAGCGCTTCTTGCTCAGCCAATTCACGCTGATATTCTTTAGCCTCTGCCCCTAAAAGACGAGGCTTGGTTTTAAAGAGTTTAACAACTCCAACAAAGAAAGCCGGCACGAACAACACCGCTAAAGGCGTGGCTGCCAACATACCGCCTAACACCCCTAAGCCCACTGCGTTTTGACTAGCGGCACCTGCTCCAGTAGAGAATGCCAATGGGGTCACACCTAAAATAAAAGCAAAAGAGGTCATTAAAATAGGACGAAAACGCATACGTGCGGCCTCAGTAGTGGATTCAATCAAATCACCACCACGCGCTACCGCATCTTTAGCAAACTCAATAATTAAAATAGCGTTTTTCGCCGCCAAACCAATGACCGTCACCATACCCACTTGGAAATACACATCATTCGCCATTCCCATAGCCGATACCAGCAACACCGCACCTAGCATGCCTAAAGGCACCGCCATCATTACCGCTAGCGGTATAGCCCAGCTTTCATACAGAGCCGCAAGCACCATAAATACCACCAAGATAGCTAAACCCATGAGAATACTGCTTTGGCCAGCTGCTTGAATCTCCTGATAAGACAGGCCGGTCCACGAATAACCATAACCATCAGGTAATTCGGCGACTAAGCGCTCCATCTCCGCCATGGCCTCACCCGTGGTATAACCCGCAGCGGCTTCACCCCCAAAACGGATGGCTTCATAGCTGTTGTAACGTACTACTTGTACCGGTGCTAATTCAGATTTAGCGGTCACAAACGTGCGTAACGGTACCATTTGGCCACTGCCGTTTTTCACTTGCAGTTTTAAAACTTCGTTAATGTCACCACGGAAACGCTCATCCGCTTGCACCCACACGTTTTCCACCCAACCGGCGTTTGTGTATTTACCAATATAAGCTGAACCCAATGCGGTAGAAATAAGCTGAGCGGCTTCGCTAAAGTTCACATCTTGTGCGGCGGCTTTTTCACGATCTATAGTTAATCGCCACTGCGGCCCAGGTGCTAATCCCGTAATCCGCGTTTGATTTAAAACGGGGCTTTGTGAAGCCAACTGCAACAATTGCTGTGAAACCTCTACTAATTGATCATGACCATGGTTACCTCGATCCTCTAGGCGCATGTCAAAACCTGAGGCATTACCTAAAGAGCTAATAGCCGGGGGCACAATAGTAAACACCATGGCATCTGGCAAGCCAAACAAGAGGTTTTGCATGGCTTTACCAGCCACTGCTGGTGCTGAATCACCGGGTGCTTTTCTTTTTGCAAAATCCTCAAGCGTAATAAACGCTAACGCAGAATTTAATCCATTCCCGTTAAAGCTAAAACCTTGTACGGCTACCATGTTTTTTACTATGGATTGATCCATAAAATATTTTTCAACCTGCTCAATAATAGAGTAAGTGCGATTTACCGATGATCCCGCAGGCAATTCAATATTCGTGATCACAAAACCTTGGTCTTCTTCGGGTAAGAAGGCCGTGGGCATACGCATATAACCCCAAGCTAATAACGCTATTAGTAGCACAAATAAAATCATCATGCGGCCTACATGACGTAAGCTTGAACCTACTACTGAGGTATAACCATGCGTAATACGACCAAAAACACGGTTGAACCAACCAAAAAACCCTTTGCGCTCCCCACTATGCTCTCCTTTAGGGACGGGTTTAAGTAAGGTCACACAAAGAGCGGGAGTAAATGACAGTGCTAAAAAGCCCGAAAAAGCAATAGATACCGCCATGGCGACCGAGAACTGCCGGTAAATCACCCCCACTGAGCCTGACATAAACGCCAATGGCAAAAACACCACTGTTAAAGTAAGCGTAATACCCACAATGGCACCACTAATTTGTGGCATGGCTTTTTTCGTGGCCTCTTTAGGCGAAAGTCCTTCTTCAGCCATGATTCGCTCTACGTTTTCCACCACCACAATCGCGTCATCCACCAAAATACCAATGGCAAGCACCATGGCAAACATAGTGAGGACGTTTACGGAAAAGCCAAGCACATTCATTACCGCTAGAGCACCTAAAATCGCCACCGGTACTACTAAAGCAGGAATGACGGTATAGCGTATGTTTTGTAAAAACACAAACATCACTATAAACACCAATACCATGGCTTCTAAGAGTGTATGCACTACCTGTTCTATAGAGGTTTCAATGTAAGGAGAAGTGTCATAAGGAATATCGTAACTAATGCCAGCAGGAAAAAACTCAGATAACTCATCTAGCTTCTCTTTCACACCTTTGGCCGTAGATAAAGCATTCGCGTCAGGCGCTAAAGAGATAGCAAAAGCTGCTGTAGGCTTACCATTTAATCTAGCTCCAAACTGGTAGTTATCTGCCCCTACCTCTACTCGAGCTACATCTTTTATGCGCACCGAAGAGCCATCGGCAAAAGAACGTAAAATAATGTTTTCAAACTCTTCGCTAGTTAAAAGCTGACCATTCACTACTATAGGTGCAGTAACGCGTTGACTGGCAGAGTTAGGCGGTGAACCTAATATACCCGCAGACACCAACACGTTTTGTTGATTAATAGCGCTATTTACCTCACTCATGCTGAGGTTATAGCTCACTAACTTTTCGGGATCCACCCAAATACGCATGGCGCGCCCCGCCGCAAACAGCTGGAATTTACCTACGCCATCCACTCTAGAAACTGCGTTTTGTATGTTGCGCTTTACATAATCAGCTAAGGCGGTCTGACCTAAACTGCCATCGTCAGAAGATAAAGCTCCCACTAATAAGAAGCCCGCATTACTTTTACCTACTTGTAAACCCTGCTCTACCACTGCAGAAGGCAAGGTAGAGGTTACGTTAGAGAGACGGTTTTGCACATCAACCTGAGCTAAATCAGGATCCGTGCCAGGCGCAAAAGTAACGGTAATTTCACTTTGCCCGTAAGAATCACTCACGGACTCATAATATAGCAGCCCTTCGGCGCCATTTAACTCATTTTCAATCACACTTGCTACGGTACTAGATACGTCTTCAGCGGAAGCGCCAGGGTACGTAGCAGTAATAGTAATAACAGGTGGTGCAACTTCGGGATATTGAGCAATTGGCATATTGGCCAAAGACAGTAGGCCCAATAATGTAATACCCAATGCAACCACCCACGCAAAAATAGGGCGATCAATAAAAAACTGTGGCATGAAGCTTATCCGTTGTTATTCGAGTTTGAGGGTGCAGCCTGTTCTGGTATGGCATCGGGCTCAGGCTCATCCGTAGGCCCATCTTGCCAAGGCATTGGCTGCACTGGCGCTCCAGGACGTATTTTCTGAAAGCCCGCCACAATCACAGTATCACCGGCATCTAGACCTTCGTTAATAATAATTCGGCCATCCACCTCACTCCCAAGCTTTACCGTCGCAGGCTTAACCACACCGTCTTTTACTAACATAACCGTGGTTGATCCATCGGTAGCGTATTGCACCGCCTGTGCTGGAATTAAAAGGGCTTTTTCATCAATACCTTGTTCTAAGCGCACACGTACAAACATGCCTGGCAAAAGCAATTGGTCTGGATTAGGAAACACAGCGCGTAGACGTAATTGCCCCGTGGTGGGATCGACCGAAACACCGGAAAAAAGCAAACGCCCTGTTTCACCATAGACGGTTTGATCATCTAAGATAGCGGATACTTTAGCCGCGCCATCAGGATCTGACTTTAAGGTGCCATCAGCGATGGCTTTACGTAGACTCATGACCTCACCCACTGGGCGAGTCGTATTAACGTAAAGCTCATCAAGCTGTTGAATGGTAGCTAACTGCGTGGCTTCAGCAGCACTCACTAGCGCACCGACTGTAACTTCGGCCCCCCCTATACGGCCAGAAATAGGTGCGGTGACTTTGGTATAGCTTAAATCAATCTCCGCAGATTTAAGAGTGGCTTGCGCCGCTGCAACTGCCGCTTCAGCTTGTTGAGCACCCGCAGTAGCAGCGTCATATTCTTGACGGCTCACTGCATTTTCTTTAATGAGTTTGGCATAACGCTGCGCAAGAATCCTAGCAGTACTGGCTTCAGCTTGGGCATTTTTTAACTGCGCCGCCGCCTGATCCCTAATTGCTTCATAAGGGGCTGGATCTATGGTGAACAGTAAATCCCCTTTTTTAACTTCTGAACCTTGCTCAAAATTAAAGGAAGTTAAAATACCGGTGACTCGAGCACGTACTTGTGCTTCTTCTATGGCTTCAACACGACCTGGTAACTCCGTATAAATGGTGGTGACTTCAGGCTCAACCTGCACAACATTGACAGGAACCTTCATACCCGACATATCTTGCTCTTTGGGTTTTTCGCCACAAGCCGCTAATAAAAAAGAGGCTGATAACAAAACTGCGCCTAACGGGCGCCACGCCCTACGGCGGGTTTTAAACATGGATAAGCTCCTGTGACTTTAGCAATCAAAAATTAAAAACAAACAAATCAGCCTAATAACAAGGCATCATCAGTAATACTTTCACCACGTACTTTTTCAAACATGGCGAGCAAATCAGTAACTTGTAGGCCCTCACGCTCTGAGCCGCTAACATCTAGTACCACTTGGCCCTGATGCAGCATTACCGTGCGTTGTCCTACCTCTAAGGCTTGTTTCATGCTGTGAGTAACCATCATGGTGGTCAACTGCCCTTCTGTAACAAGCCGCTCGGTAAGCGCCAAAACAAAATCGGCCGTGCGGGGGTCTAGTGCGGCGGTGTGTTCATCTAAAAGCAAAATACGCGACGGCTGTATGGCTGCCATTAACAAACTGACGGCTTGACGTTGCCCCCCAGATAATAACCCAATACGGTCTGTAAGACGGTCCTCTAGCCCTAAGCCCAAGGTTTCTAGGCGTGTTTTAAACTCATCTCGCATTGAGGCCTTAGCGGCGGTAGCTAAACCGCGGCGTATACCTCGATTAGACGCCAAAGCCATATTCTCTTCAATGGTGAGATCCTCACAAGTACCCGCCATGGGATCTTGGAAAACACGCGCCACATATTTAGCGCGCTCCCACACCGGCATATGAGTTACGTCTTTATCATCAATGCGTATAGTACCTGAATCCACCTCTTGATCGCCAGAGACTGCATTTAAAAAAGTTGACTTCCCTGCACCATTTGAGCCTATGACAGTCACAAATTGACCACTAGGTATGGTTAATGCCATACCACGTAAGGCCTTGGTCTCTATAGGCGTATTCGGATTAAAAGTTAAGTGTAAATCGTTGGCTTCTAACATCAATATTACGCATTGCGCCTGCGGAAAAGTCGTTTTTTAAGTAAAGGTATAACTAAAGCAATTGTGACAAGTATAGCGGTTACTAAGTTCAAATCCTGTGCTTTAAGGCCAATAAAATCAGCATTTAAGGCTAATGCAATAAAGAAACGGTAAACAACCGCTCCAATAATGACAGCCAAGGTCGCATAAACTAAACGGCGAGAAGGTAAAATACTTTCGCCTACAATCACAGCGGCTAAACCAATCACTATGGTTCCTATACCCATAGAAATATCTGCGCCCCCTTGGGATTGGGCAAATAAAGCACCTGCCAAGGCAACTAAAGCGTTTGAGATAGCCATACCTAATAAAACCATACTACCTGTAGCCACCCCTTGAGCCCTTGCCATGCGCGCATTCGATCCCGTAGCACGCATGGCTAAGCCTTTTTGTGTAGTAAAAAACCAATCTAAAGCAAACTTAGCTATTAGCACCACTAAAACCAATAACAGAGGACGAAAGACATAATCACTTAAACCATCAGGCTGCAATAGTGAAAAAACAGTGGGCTCCGTAATTAACGGCACATTCGGCTTACCCATAATACGTAAATTAATAGAATAGAGGGCAATCATCATCAAAATACTGGCTAACAAATCCATAATTTTGAGACTAACATTCAACCAACCAGTCACCATACCCGCACAAGCGCCCGCAAGGGTGGCAATAAGCGTAGCTAAAAAAGGATCAAAACCATTCGATATTAGAATGGCAGCCACCGCCCCACCTAAAGGAAAGCTGCCGTCAACGGTTAAATCTGGAAAGCGGAGAATACGAAAAGAGATAAGCACACCTAAAGCCACTAGACTAAAGATTAAACCTATCTCTAAAGCTCCCCATAAGGAATAAATAGACATTATAAAGAGTGATGGTTGTTAATCGATAATCGTGGCGGCAGACTCAAGAAAAGCGTCAGAAAGCGTTACGCCTTGTTTTTTAGCCGCAGCAGGATTAACAAATAACTCCAACTTATCACTGGACTCAGAGGCGATGTCACCCGGTTTCTCACCTTTTAATATTCGCACTGCCTGTTTGCCGGTTTGTATGCCTAAATCGTAATAATTAATACCTAAAGCTGCAATTGCACCACGTGCTACGCTATCAGTATCTGAGGCAATTAGAGGAATTTTTGCGTCATTGCCTACTTTTACTAAGGCTTCATAAGCCGACACTACGTTATTATCTGTGTTGGTATAAATCACGTCCACTTTACCTACTAAACTACGTGCCGCCGCCCCCACATCTACCGTGCGAGCCGCAGTGGCTTCAACTAAGCTCATATCATGGGCAGACAACAATTCACGTAAACGCTCTACCACTACCACAGAATTTGCCTCACCTGGGTTATAAACCATACCGACTGCTTTGGCATCGGGCACCACCTGTTTGATGAGCTCTAATTGCTTTTCAAGCTCTAACATATCGGCAACCCCTGTTACATTTGAGCCGGAAGCTTCCCAGGAAGGTACTAATTGGGCCGCAATCGGATCGGTGACAGCAGAATACACCACCGGAATGGTTTTTGTGGCTGCCACCACTGCTTGCGCTGAAGGAGTTGAAATAGCCACGATTACATCGGAATCATCACCCACAAACTTACGCGCAATTTGGGCTGCAATAGCCGTATTACCCTGGGCAGTCTGAAATTGCCACTTCAAGCCATTCTCTTCGGTATAGCCCGCATCTGTTAGAGCCTGCTTCACCCCATCACGAACTGCATCTAAAGCGGGGTGTTCAACAATAGAAGAAACTGAAACGGTTTGTGAGAAAACCAAACCACTAGCTAATACGCTAGCACTTAATGCGAATCCCATTAATGATTTTAATATCTTGGTCTTATTGCCTTTCATAATGATGCTCCTAGCTACCTAAATAGAATATGCGCTTACTATATACCAATTTATGATAAATAATACTATGGCTGCTCGGCTAATATGGCTTTTGCCCATCGACGAGCCGGTAATTTGTACTGTTCTTGCACGTGCTGAGACTTTTCTATAAGTTGAGCTGTAGTGGTTTGAGCCAAGTAATCACCTTTGAAGGCCAGTAATATGACATTACCTTCTTCAATCTCAGGTAAAACTAACACATTTCCATGGAAAATTTCTGCAATGCGATTTATATTTTCATCATAACTATGATGAGCACCAAATAAATTAACCGTCATCAGCCCTTCTTCCTCTAAGCAATGATAACAATTTTGATAAAACGCCAAAGATGAACACACCGGCCCTTCGGCCTCTGCATCGTAAAGATCTACCATTAACACTTTATAGCGGCCAATATGCTGAGGATCTAGCACCCATTGCTCGGCATCTTGATGATAAATTTGCGAGCGCTTATTTTCAGGCAATCGAAAAAAGGATCTGCACATGGCTGTAACGCGCGGGTTAATTTCAACAGTATGTATAGGGCTAGCCGTATGTTTCATACAATAACGCAATAAAGAACCAGCACCTAAACCCAAAATAGCAATTTCATCGTCTTTTTGTATGTCGTGAAACAAAAGCCAAGTCATCATTTGTTGAGTATAAGTCAGGACTAAATCGTGCGGACGTGAAATTCGCATGGCTCCTTGTATCCAGGAAGTACCAAAATGCAGATAACGAATACCGTCCAGTTCGGATAAGGTCACATCGTCCTTATCAATAGTTGACATTTCCCCATCCATCGTCGTTATCATCCTTTAGTATTCTGAAAAAACATTATAAAAACAAAAACGCGCAGGCGATTGTATGCCTGCGCGTTAAGTATTCTCTATTTTAACGATAAACACTAGCTTTTGGCTGCTTTTTTATCGCTTTGCTCTTGATCATCTTGCTCAAGGCGTTCATCACTTCGTTCTTCACTTGCCTCGGGCGCTACCCAATTCAAGGGCTCAATTTCAAGTTGTTGACGTCTACGTGTAGGGCGTTTCCTAGCCATATAACATCTCCTATCAATAGGCTTTAGGGGCGCACTCGCGCGCTCCACAAAGTGTAATTATAGCATCCCGAACAAAAAAATTCCAATAAAGACAGGCACTTAGATGAATTAGACCTATTTTCCATGTAAAGCGGTTTGGCTAATGACTACTTGTTTTCTGATATCGGTTATGATCTACAGGCTCTACAGATCATTTATATATTTTGTTTATTTAGGGTTGCTATTGTGAAATTTGCTACTTGGAATGTTAACTCCTTGCGCGTGCGCTTGCCTCAGGTGATTGATTGGTTACAAGCCAACCCGGTAGATGTGCTTTGCCTACAAGAATTAAAATTACCTCAAGATAAATTCCCTTTAGAAGCCTTAGAGGAAATTGGCTATAGTGCCCAATGGGCTGGCCAACCCACATATAATGGTGTAGCACTTATAAGTAAAATAGAAGGCACGGATGTGCAACGAAACATCCCTAACTTTGAAGATCATCAACAGCGCCTTATTGCTGCTACCTACGACAGCAGCCAAGGTCCGTTACGGGTAATCAGCGCTTACTGTCCTAACGGTCAAGATCTAGAAAGTGATAAATATCAATACAAAATGGAGTGGTTCAGCGCTCTACACCTTTGGCTAAAAGAAGAACTAAAGCGTTATCCTAACTTATTGATATTAGGTGACTATAACGTAGCGCCCACAGACTTAGATGTGCACGACCCCAAAAAGTGGGAAGGAAAAATCCACGTTTCAGGGCCCGAGCGCGCAGCCTGGCAAAAATTGATTGATTTAGGCTTGCATGACGCTTTTAGAATAGATGATACGGAGTCACCCGGTTTTACGTGGTGGGATTATAGGCGCGGCGCATTTAGACGTGATGCGGGTTTACGCATAGATCACGCTTTAATCTCAGACGCTTTAAAACCGTATTATGTGGATTGCGTAGTGGATAAAGCACCACGCTCAAATGTACAGCCTTCAGACCACACCCCAGTTATTGTGCAATTAAAAATCTAAAGGAAGGCCTTATGAACCCAACCAATCACCTTATTTCAACTTTAGCCGATGGCGCCGTATTACAAGTTTATTTAGACGGCACCACGGTACGCGCCTATGTGGTTATTAGTGAGCCTACCGTAGACCGTGTTGCGGATATCTTACCAGCAGAACGTTTCGAAGCGGATGGTGATATTCACGTTATGGCAGTAGGCCAACCTCAAGATGCCAGTACGCTTATTGACGATGTCAGCCAAAATATCAATATGGACGACACCCTTGTGTTTTTATGCATTGATGCGGCAACTAAAGACGCGGTCTTAGAGCAATTCGGTATCAGCGCAGGCCAAGCCAAACATCATTAAGGTTTATTCATTCATGACAACCCCTACCCCAGGAAACATTTATCTAATCGCTGCTCCCAGTGGTGCCGGCAAGTCCAGCTTAGTTAATGCGCTATTAGCTAATGAGCCAAACATCACGCTTTCTATCTCTTGTACCACGCGAGCTATTAGGCCGGGTGAAAAAAATGGCGAGCATTATCACTTCATTACTACGGCTGAATACCAACGTTTACGTGATAGCAATAATTTACTCGAACATGCTGAGGTTCATGGCAACTTTTATGGCACTCCCGCCCAGCCTGTGCACCAAGCACTAAATGATGGGCATGATGTTTTATTAGAGATAGACTGGCAAGGTGCACGTCAGGTCCGAGAGCACTTTCCTAAAGCCATAGGGGTGTTTATTTTACCGCCTTCTATTGCCGAACTAGAAAAACGCTTACGTAAGCGTGGCCAAGACGAAGATTCAGTCATTTCACGCCGTTTATTAGCTGCAGGTGGCGAAATGGCTCATGTGGGTGAGTTCCAATATGCTATTATTAACAAAGACTTCGATGTCGCTTTGGCACAATTAACAGCAATTATCCAATCCAGTCGCTTACGTACGCCAGTACAAGCTAAGCGCCATGCTGATTTATTTAATCAGTTAGGTATTAGTGCCTCTGTGGCCGCAGATTTATTATAGATTATTTATTATTTTTACAGGTAGACCCTTATGGCACGTATTACGGTTGAAGACTGCTTAGAACAGATTCCTAATCGTTTTAATTTAACCTTGGTAGCCGCTTACCGAGCGCGTGAACTTGCGCAAGGTCATGAACCCCGGCTCGAAAGCAAAAACAAACCCACAGTAACCGCTCTGCGCGAAATCGCTGCTGGCGTTACCGGTTTAGAAATGTTGCGTAAAGTTCCTACTTAACACATCAACTATGACCACAGGAGAAAAGACAAGCAATGGCATTACCTACTTTTAAAAACGCATCATCGGGCTTACTCGCCGTTATTAAAAAAGGGTCTAGAATTGGCAGACGTAAAGATACGGTGTCAGTACCTAAACTCACACCTGCCAAAAATACCATTGCTTCCTTGGCTCCTTTAACTAAGATCATCAGCAAATACCTCAGTGAGTCCGAAGTTGAACGCGTGCGTGAAGCCTATAAACTAGCTGATGAAGCACATCTAGGTCAGTTTCGTTCTAGTGGTGAGCCTTATATTACTCATCCTATCGCCGTAACTGAAATTTGTGCTGGGTGGAAACTGGATGCAGATTCCTTAATGGCAGCGCTATTACACGATGTAATAGAAGATCAAGACGTTAGCAAACAAGAGTTAGCTGAAAAATTTGGTACTGATGTCGCTGAAATAGTAGATGGCGTATCTAAACTTGAGCGCTTGCACTTTGAAACCCGAAGTCAACAACAAGCGGAAAGTTTCCGCAAGATGCTGTTGGCCATGTCTAGAGATGTGCGCGTTATTCTCATCAAGCTAGCAGACCGTCTACACAATATGCGCACCTTAGATGCCGTTAGCTCAGATAAACAGCATCGCATCGCTAAAGAAACTTTAGACATTTACGCCCCCATTGCACACCGCTTAGGTTTAAATGCGCTCTTTAGAGAGCTTCAAGATCGCTGCTTCAAGGCCATTTACCCAAATCGCTATCGCGTTTTACATAAAGCGCTGCTTGCCGCTAGAGGCAATCGCCGGGACGCCTTAGGTAAAATCAGCGATGCTGTTCATGCGGCTCTGCCTGCGGCTGGTATAGAAGCCGATATCTCTGGTCGTGAAAAATCGCTCTACAGCATTTTTAGTAAAATGGTAGAGCAAAAAAAATCGTTTTCCGATGTATTAGATATTTATGGTTTTAGAATTATTGTGCACACCTTGCCTGAGTGCTATTTAGCTTTGGGTACCTTACATCAGCTTTATAGACCCGTGCCAGGCAAGTTCAAAGACTATATTGCCATCCCTAAGATCAATGGCTATCAGTCTTTACATACATCGCTAATTGGCCCTTATGGCACTCCTGTAGAGTTTCAAATCCGCACACGTGAAATGGACCATGTGGCCGAAGAAGGCGTGGCGTCTCATTGGCTCTATAAAGACGAAAACGTTTCGTTAAATGAGTTACAAAAACGCACTCATCGTTGGTTACAGTCTTTACTTGATATTCAAAGTCAAACGGGCGATTCTGGTGAGTTTTTAGATCACGTCAAAGTGGACTTATTCCCGGATGCGGTCTATGTCAACACACCTCGTGGCAAAATTATATCTTTACCACGCGGAGCTACTCCCATTGATTTCGCTTATACCATTCACTCAGACATAGGAAACCACGCGGTTGCCGCTAAGATCAATGATAAGTTTGTATCATTGCGCAGCGAACTAAAAAGTGGCGACATGATAGAAATCGTGACCTCCCCAGCCGCTAGACCTAGTGCGCAGTGGTTAAATCACGTGCGTACGGGACGTGCTAGATCTGAGATTCGCCATTACTTACGTACCGTACAATACGAAGAGTCCGTCGCCTTTGGTCGTCGTCTCTTAAAGCAAGCACTCACTGAACTCAACATTGAAATGCCTGCCGATGATGACACTACTTGGGAAAATGTAGCTAAAAACTCGGGGGCAGCATCGCATGAAGAGATTTTAGCTGATATAGGTTTAGGTAAACGCTTAGCTGCTGTAGTCGCTAGACGCTTTATTGCTAATAACCCCTTAGTAGAAACCACCGCTGCCGCAGTGGATGAATTCACTTCTAATACCCGCGCGCCCGTCGTTATCCATGGCAACGAAGGTCAGGCCGTGCAATTAGCCCCTTGTTGCGGTCCCCTACCGGGTGATGCCATTGTTGGCGGTATACGTATGGGGCATGGTTTAGTGGTGCATATGGCTGAATGTACTGTAGCGCAACGCCTTCAAGCCAAAGAGCCTGAGCGCTGGATACCGGTTATTTGGGATACGCAAACGGCTCGCCATTTATCTACGCGCTTAGATGTGACTGCGCTAAATGAGCGCGGTGTATTAGGACGTTTAGCCGCTACTATCACCGAAGCGGACTCCAATATTCTTCATCTAACTATGCCTGACGATGAAGGCGCTGCTACGTTATTACACCTAACCATACAAGTAGATAGCCGTAATCACTTAGCTCAAGTGATACGTTCTATGCGTCAAGTACCGCAAGTACAAAAAATTGTACGTGTTAAAGGGAATGCGTAGCTTAACTTTGCAGCCATAATACTAGCGCGTAGATAGCTACGCCTGTAAAAGTGGCTGCAATGGTGCTTTTGCTATATCTGTGACAAGGGCATCAGACTCAAAGGACGGCGTTGCCGTCCGCGCTACTCTTCCTCGCCTTACTCTTTTCATGGACTACTGTGCTTCGTCTAGCTCAGCACTCATGGCTTTTTCTATAGCGGGCAGCTCTTTAACTTGTAACTGCACACGCAAAGCTTCTAAAAAGGCTTGCTCTTGGGCATCGCCCCATAACTGTTGTAACTGGGCTTGCAACATATCGGCGATAAGAGGATCTAGAGAACTACTCTCTTGTGCTACTATTTTTACAAGCTGATAGCCATCTGCGCTCTGAGTTCCTGTAAAAGCAGGTAACGCTTGAATATCTACATTCATCAATGTTTCTAAAGTCTCTTTGGGCAACTGCTGACTATCTATACGACTTACTTCTATAGAGGGGCTAAAACTGAGATTACTTTCCGCACCCGCAGCTAGCTCTTTGAGCGCTTGCTCACCGGCTTGACGTGCTGCAGTTAAGGATTTCTCATACAACAGCTGCTCTTTGACTTGATCTCGCAACAGGGCTAACTCAGGCACATGCGCAGGCACAAAATCATTCACTCGAACGGCTAAAATAGCATCGGAAGACAGCTCTACTAAGCCTGCGTTTTGTCTTTGCTCTAACGCTTGTGCACTGTATAGTGCACGACGTACCCGAGGATCATCAAGCAACTCGGCGGCTGTGGCAGGCTGTTCAGTAATTCCTAACTCGGCATTAGTCAGCAAACGATCACGTGCCACACCTAAGGCCTGTTGTATAGGTAAGCCTAAAGCATCCGCTGCCGCCTCCAAGCTTTCAGGGCTTTCATAGACGAGATTAGTGAGTTGAGTGGCCATTTCCGCAAACTGTTCGGCCGCAAGCTGTTGGCGTACCTCATCCGTAATCTCATCACGTACGGTCTCAAAAGGTTGACTCTGTTCCGCTTCATAGTCATTTACTTTGAAAATATGATAACCGTCTGGCCCTTCAATCACCCCCGAGACTTCTCCCTTGTCTAAAGAGAAAACGGCTCTTTCTAAGCCTTCAGGCCAATTACCTTGAGTAATCCATCCCAGCTCTCCGCCGGCCGAAGCACTACCTTTATCTTCAGACTGGGCTTTAGCTAATTCTGCAAAAGACTGGGTTTTATCTTTAGCTTGTTCAGCAATCTCTTTAGCACGTTGTTTTGCGGCTTGATGCTCATTATCGCTGGTGCCAGTTTCAATTAAAATGTGGCTAAGGTGAATACGAGCAGGGGTGAAAAAGCGAGATTTATTTTGCTCATAATAAGCGTGTAAATCGTCATCTTTTATACTTTCTACTCTACCTACGGCCGCTTCTTCATTAAGAAGTATAAAATCAGCATTCACGTAATCGGGTAATTGAAGCTGTTCTTTATTGACTTCATACCACGCTTCAATCTCTTGATCTGTTACCGTTTGCTCAGCCATAAACTGCTCAGCGCTAAAATTATGTAATTGAACCGTACGGCTTTCAGTTAAAATTTTCTGCAGCTCAGCACTAATATCTTGTGGCAATAACGCAGTTTCAATAACCGGGGCCACCACACGATTTAGTGTCAATTCCGCACGCTGTGACTGTTCAAACTCCTTAGAGCTTAACCCCGCACCTGCTAATAATTGATTATAACGCTCAGCAGAAAACACCCCTTCTTCTTGCATTTCAGGCATTTTTGCTATGGCTTGGCGTAATGCCATGTCAGACACATTAAAATGCTGGCTGGTAGCAATTTCAATTAAAGCGCGACGATTAATCAGCGCATCTAAAAGCTGCTGTTTGGCTTGAGGAGTATCAACTAAGGCAGGATCAAAACCATCCCCCATAGAACGTTGCATCTCATTGAGCTGATTACGACGCGCGGCATCAAACTCTTGCAAAGTGATGGTTTGACCACCCACTGTGACCAAATCTTCATCACCTGAATTATAATTGGTATAACCACCCACACCGATCAAGACAAATGATGGCACAATAAGCACTAACAACACCAACTGCATCAGGCGTTGGTGTCTACGAATAAAATTGAACATGAGTCACCTATTAGGAATTAGCCAAAGCAGTTTACCACTTTAGTTCAAATCCGGTATTTTACTTCAAAACATTATCTCTTTTATGACAATTTCCACCTATCATTGGCCATATCCAACGCTTATTGCCCATCGGGGAGCCGGTAAGTTTGCTCCCGAAAACACCTTAGCTGCCGTACGCCTAGGCGCACAACATGGCTTTAAAATGATGGAGTATGACGTCAAACTAAGCCAAGACGGCGAAGCTATCTTATTACACGATGATAGTATTGATCGCACTTCTAACGGCTCAGGCTTGGCCAGTAACTATAGTTTAACGGAACTGTTGCAATTTGACTTTGGTAGCTGGTTAAGTGAGGAATTCATTGCCGAGCCTATATTAACGCTACGCACCATAGCAACTTACAGTATAGCCAAAGGTATATATAGCAATATTGAAATTAAACCTGAGACCGGTTTTGAGGCCGAAACAGGCGCCAGAGTAGCTCGCATAGCTCGTGATTTATGGCAACATGCCAGCACACCACCTCTGCTCTCTTCTTTTTCAGAAGTCGCTTTAGAAGCCGCTAAGCTTGCTGCACCCGACCTACCGCGCGCCCTGCTCATTGAGAAACAATTACCCCTTGACTACCTAGAACGCCTACAAAGGTTGGACTGTATAGCCTTAAACTTAGACAACAAATTGACCACCAAAGACGTAGTAAAAAACACTTTAGCTGCGGGCTATGAGCTCTGTATCTGGACCGTCAACGACTCCTTACGCGCCCAAGAGTTAATCAGCTGGGGCTGTAGAGGCATCGTTACGGATGCCATTGATACCATCACCCCTTCAAAAACTGCTCATTGGGTCTGAGATAACGCCATTTTCCTTCTGGCAAATCACCCAACACCACATTCCCCATACGCATGCGCTTTAAACCAACTACTTTTAAACCTACTGCTTCACACATGCGACGAATTTGTCGCTTCTTACCCTCGTTGAGAATAAAGCGCAATTGATCTTGATTTAACCAACTCACCTTAGCAGGCCGCAAGGCCTCACCATCTAAACTTAAGCCATAGTTGAGCAACGCTAAACCACGCTCATCAAGATTACCCGTAACCCGCACTAAGTATTCTTTATCTATGGCTGAGTCTTCCCCTATGAGCTGACGCGCAATGCGACCATCTTGGGTTAAAACCAACAAACCTTGAGAGTCTATATCTAAACGACCGGCAGGAGCTAAACCACGTAAATGAGATGGATTAAAACGTGGGGTTTTTTTATCCCTACCTTTAAACTGCGTGTGGGCTTGAATTAAAGACACCGCATTTTTATACCCTTTCTCAGCTTGACCCGATACATACCCCACGGGTTTATTTAGAATAATAGTAGCGCGCTGCGTTTGCTTTTCTCTTGCCGTACGATGTAAGGTTATCTTGGCATCAGGCAGTGCTTTTTGCCCTAACACGGCTTTTTGACCATCTACCGATACCCAGCCTCGCTCAATGAAGGCATCTGCCTCACGCCTAGAGCACATACCTCTATCGGCCATAATTTTTGATATACGTATTTCCATAATCTACTTCATTTCACTTTTATATATAAACATATAATATAAACAATTAAATTTTAAGTTTTAAATTAATCAATTAAAGTAATAAATTGATCTTTAACAACCTGCACTTAAGCTAATTCTCATGAATCAACACTCTTTTTCTGGCCCCGGCAAACGCAACGCGGCTTTATTTTCAGGGCTGCAAGCCTTAGGTGGCGCAAACCCTGCGCTAGTTGTGGCCTTAGGTGGTATTGTAGGCCAGCAGTTGGTTACCAACCCAGAGTACGCCACCATACCGGTAAGCCTATTTAATCTAGGCATGGCAATAGGCATATTGCCTGCGGCTTTTTTTATGCGTAAAATTGGCCGACGAAATGCGTATTTCATTGGCTCTTTACTGGGTATATCAGGTGGTTTAACCGCTTACTTCGGAATAAACCTACAGTCCTTTGTAGTTTTTTGTTTAGGGACCATTCTAGCTGGTTTTTACTCCTCTTATGTGCAAAATTATCGCTTTGCTGCCGCCGATAGTGTGGCGGCAAAATGGCGACCTAAAGCCATCTCTTGGGTGATGCTTGGGGGATTAGTAGCAGCAGTACTTGCCACTCAACTCATTATGTTTACGCAAGATCTCATACCCGGCACACCCTTTGCAGCTACTTTCTTAGCCCAAGCCGCTTTAGCGGCCTTAGCCATCCCCCTAATTACCTTAGTGCGCGGCGATGCCATTCATCAAGCCCCACCCAAAGAAAAAGGGGCTGCGGCAGCCGGTAGACCGTTAATAGAAATTATTAAAAACCCACGTTTTATCGTGGCCTTATTAACGGGCATGGTCTCTTATAGTCTAATGAGCTTTATGATGACCGCAGCTCCACTCGCTATGATAGATATAGGCCACAGTGTACGCGACTCTACGCTAGGTATTCAATGGCATATTTTAGCGATGTTTAGCCCGAGCTTTTTTACTTCAATCCTCATTAAGCGCTTTGGTAAAATCACCATTACTCTTACGGGTATTGTGCTGATAGGCACAGCGGGTTTAGCCGCTTTAGCAGGCTTGAGCGTGATGCATTTCTGGTTAAGTTTGATTTTGCTCGGTGTAGGCTGGAACTTTAGTTTTATTGGCGCCACCACTTTGGTTACAGACTGCTACCAGCCTGAAGAAACTAGCCGCGTACAAGCGTTTAATGATTTCTTCGTTTTTGGCTCTGTGGCTGTTTCTTCTTTTTCATCAGGGCAAATGCTAGCGCTTTATGGTTGGCATGGTCTTAACTTACTCACCTTTCCTATTGTAGGCATAGTAATAATGGCCTTAATCTGGCTTTGGTTTCAAGAGAGAAAAGAGTCACACTAAAGAGCAGCTAAGCCGGTTTCACCCGTACGTATGCGTATTACTTGCTCTACGGGGGTGACAAATATTTTGCCATCCCCAATCTTTCCCGTTTGAGCCACACGCACTATAGCTTCTATCACTTCTTCACAACGGGCGGCGGGCACAATAATATCCACTCGTATTTTTGGCAAAAAATCCACCACATATTCAGCGCCTCTGTACAGCTCAGTATGCCCTTTTTGTCTACCAAAACCTTTTACTTCGGTAATAGTAAGGCCGTTAACATCAAGCTCACCTAAGGCTTCACGCACCTCATCAAGTTTGAAGGGTTTAATAATGGCGGTAATTTGTTTCATTTTTTAAGAGAAAAAAGACATAACAAGGTAATGATATATAGTAGCATTAAGTGCTGTGTCGTATTAGCTCAGTAACATCCGCGCCTGAGGGCGATTGATAAAGCCTTAAATTCATCTCTGGCAATATGGCTAATAAATGATCAAAAATATCGCCTTGTAAAGCCTCATAATTAACCCAGGCGGTATCACTACTGAAACAATACACTTCCATAGGAATCCCTTCAGCCGTGGGTTCCATAACGCGCACCATCATTATCATATCAGGGTGCACCCCTTTTTTATGTTTTATATAAGCATTCGCATACGCTCTAAACGTACCTATATTTGTTAGACGACGCTGATTAACGGGATGCATCTCTCCTTTTATGGCGTCTTGATTCACCTGAGCCAGGATTTGCCTTTTTTCATCTATGTATTCTCTGAGTAACTCAAAACGGCGCAAACTTTCTATTTCCTCCTCCGTTAAGAAGCGCACCGTACGTGCATCTATACGTAAGCTGCGCTTAATGCGTCGCCCCCCTGACTCAAACATTTGACGCCAATTTCTATAGCTTTCGGAAAACAATTTATACGTAGGAATGGTAGTGACGGTTTTATCCCAATTTTGTACTTTTACGGTATGCAACGCCATATCAATTACATAACCATCCGCACTGGCTTGTGGCATCTCAATCCAATCGCCAATACGCAACATATCATTGGTACTCATTTGGGCGCTCGCCACTAAGGATAATAAGGTATCTTTAAACACCAAAAGCAGTACCGCCGATAATGCCCCCAAACCGGAAATCATTAAGAAGGGCGATTTATTCAGCACCACTGAAATCAAAATAATTAAAGAGACGCACCAAAACACCATGCGCAACAACTGTAAATAGCCTTTAATAGAACGCACTTGATCTTTTTGACGGCTTTCGTAAATATCTTCGCTGGCTAATAAAATGGCACTAATAGCTCGGAACAAAAAGAATAGCGCCACCGCAAACACAATACGTGAAACAAAGTCTAAAGTGTGTTGCTCAATAGGAATTAAGCCTAGACCAGCCGCCGTAATAAACAAGGGAATAGCATCACTTAAATGCTTTCTTATATGCCTATATTGGGCGGCTTGTAACCATTCGTGCTTCCCAATAGTTTGTAAAAAACGTCCCACAAAAACACGCAATACCATTGAGGTAATGCGTCGTAACACCATGTACACGATAATCAGAAATAGAATGCCCGCTATAATTTGCATCCAGATTTCGGGCAAATACTGGTAAAGCCAGCCACGTATATACCAATCACCTTCTAAAATCTTCTCTTCTAATCTGCCTTCCATTTTATTAGCCTTAAAAATATCAACACCAAGCCAAAAACAAAAAGGTTAACATAGTGTATTAAATATATTTATTGAGTTTTCTAATCTTTATTAGGATATTGCTTTTTATGTCTACCGAACACAACCAATTCGACAATAAGTCCCAAGCTTGGTCTGCCCGTTTTTCAGAACCTGTTTCAGATTTAGTGAAACGCTACACCGCTTCTGTTAATTTTGATAAGCGCTTAGCTCATTACGACATCCAAGGCTCTTTAGCGCATGCACAAATGCTAGCTACCGTAGGGGTAATTAGCCAAGAAGACCTCGTTGAGATACAACGGGGCATGCAGCAAGTTATTAATGAAATTGATAACAACGAGTTTGAATGGTTACTAGACTTAGAAGATGTGCACTTAAACATTGAAAAACGCCTAGTAGAAATTATTGGTGATGCCGGTAAACGTTTACATACCGGACGCTCTCGCAACGACCAAGTTGCTACCGATATACGTTTATGGCTACGCGACGAAATAGATCAAAGCGTTGATCTATTAAAACAACTACAAAAAGCATTGGCTCAGCTGGCTCTTAAACACGCTGATACGATTTTACCTGGTTTTACTCATTTACAAGTAGCCCAGCCCGTGACCTTTGGCCATCATTTATTAGCGTATGCTGAAATGTTCGGCAGAGATATTGAGCGACTCCAAGACTGCCGTAAGCGCGTGAACCGTTCACCACTTGGCGCTGCCGCGTTGGCAGGAACTAGTTTTCCTATAGATCGTGAACAAACTGCAGCATTACTCGATTTTGACGGGGTATGTAGAAACTCCTTAGATGCTGTGTCAGACCGAGACTTCGCTATTGAGTTTTGCGCTGCAGCCGCGCTGATTATGACACATATTTCGCGTTTCTCTGAAGAATTGGTTTTATGGGTCAGCCCACGCATTGGTTTTATTGAACTGGCTGACCGTTTTTGTACGGGCAGCTCCATCATGCCCCAAAAGAAAAACCCCGATGTACCTGAATTAGCTCGAGGTAAAACCGGGCGGGTAAATGGCCATTTGATTGCTTTATTAACCCTCATGAAAGGCCAACCCTTAGCCTACAACAAAGACAACCAAGAAGACAAAGAAGGCTTGTTCGATGCGGCCGACACCATTCGCGACACCTTAACTATTTTTGTGGATATGGTGGGAGGCATACAAGTGCACGCAGAGGCTATGCGTACTGCCGCGTTGCAAGGCTATGCTACGGCTACAGATTTAGCCGATTACTTGGTAAAAAAAGGCTTACCCTTCCGTGATGCGCACGAAACCGTGGCCTTGGCCGTACGCGACTGTGAACAAAAAGGCTGTGACTTAGCGGATTTGTCGTTAGTAGAACTTCAAGCCTTCCACTCTTCTATAGAAGAAGACATTTTTGACGTTCTAACCTTGGAGGGCTCAGTAGCAGCACGTAACCATATTGGTGGCACTGCTCCTGAGCGTGTGCGTCTTGAAGCTCAACGCATTTTAACTAATTAATTAACGGTCTCAAATACCGCAATAGACTCCACATGTCCTGTATGTGGAAACATATTGATTACCCCTGCTGCTGCAAGCTCGTAACCACCCTCATTAACTAAAATACCGGCATCACGCGCTAAAGTAGCAGGATTACAAGAGACATAAACAATACGTTTGGGGCGCTCAGTAGGTAATAAAGCGGCATACGCATTGGCTACCGCTAAAGCACCATCACGCGGTGGATCTATAAGTACGCGATCAAAATACCCTAAACCTCGCAGCCAGTCTTCATCTACCTCAAACAAATTTAAGGTGCTAAAGGTAGCGCTCTCACTCATACCATGTAATGCCGCCGCTTCCGTTGCTCGTTGCGTTAAAGTAGCACTACCCTCTACACCTACTACCTCTTTAGCATATCGACCTATGGGTAAGCTAAAGTTTCCTAAACCACAAAACAAATCCGCCACCCTATCCTCAGACTCTATTTCTAAAAGACATAAAGCTCGGCGAATTAGCTCGCGGTTGATGTGTGGATTAACTTGGGTGAAATCAGACGGCTTAAAAGGCATGCGTAAATCATAATCGGGCAGCTCATAATAAAGCTTATCGGCATCTTCACGATTTAACGGATGTACCGTTTCTGGGCCTTTAGGTTGTAACCACCACATTACATCGTGTTTTAAACCAAAATCTTTTAAAGTTTGGATATCACTATCTGTTAAAGGCTCCATGTGGCGTAGTGTCAAAACTGTGCCACCATCTCCTACTGCCAATTCTAGTTGTGGCAAACGGTCTGGGCGCGACAAGGTGCTCAACATATCTCTTAAAGGACGTAATAGCGCTGATACATGGGGAGGAATCACTAAGCACTCCTCCATATCCATAACATAGCGGCCATTGCTTTCTCTAAAGCCCACTAACACTCCGCCCTTTTTATTCACTAAGCGGCAAGAAAAACGCGCTCTGTATCTATAACCAAAATACGGCCCATGCATAGGTGGCAAAATCTGTTTAGGCTTTACTTTACCTAAATGATGAAAAGCATCTTCTAACACTCGCTGTTTAATAGCTACCTGCGCAGCAGGCTGTAAGTGCTGCATAATGCAGCCCCCACACATATCAAAATTTGGGCAAGGGGGCGTAGTGCGCTGTGAAGAAGGATGAATCACTTCAAGCGTCTTGGCGCGATCATAGCTGGGTTTTTGCCTAGTAGTATGCGCACGCACACGCTCCCCAGGCAACGCGCCGTCTACAAACACCACCTTACCATCTCGGTGCGCAACGCCTCGCCCCTCTAAGTCCAAAGACTCAATATCTAATAAATAACTCATAGTAAATTAACTTCAACCAACTCAACGACTAGGCAAATAAGACATGGGATTTACGGGAGTGCCACGTCTGCGCACTTCAAAATGCAAACGAGGGGAAGTAGTATCACTTTCACCTAAGGTGGCTATTTTTTCACCTTTTTTCACTTCTTGCCCTGTTTTTACTAGTAAAGAGTCATTATGGGCATAGGCGGTGATAAAACCATCACTATGACCTAATAGAATAAGGTTACCTAAGCCACGTACCCCGTTACCGGCGTACATCACTTTGCCATTAGCGGCAGCCACAACAGGATCACCAATATTACCTTTAATATCTATCCCTTTAGTATTGGCAGTAAACCCTTGAATTATGGTGCCATTGGCAGGCCACCCCCAACTAATTAAATTGGCATCACTAGCGCGTGGACTACTAGTCGCTACGGGTGAAGCCTGCTCATCCTCTACTACCGGTTGCGTCTCTGTTTTTGGTTCAGAGGATTCAGTAGGAGTAGTAGGAGCTGGCGCCGCTTTTTTGGGTGTGCTAGCAGCTACAACAGAGCCGGCTGTAGCTCCTTGAACAGCAAGCGTTTGCCCTACACGTAGCTGCGAAGGATCAGTGATGTCATTGGCCTGTGCAATGGCTTGCACTGTGGTGCCATGTTGCTGAGCTATTTTATACAGGGTGTCACCCGGCTGTACGGTGTAATTACCCGCAGGAGTATCTACTGCAGTACTTGGAGTGGTGCTATGAATATCCGTAATGGGAGCAGGCGTGTTCGTACTACACCCTGCTAGTACCGCCGAGACCAACAAAAAGCCCGTCAATAATTTAGTCATAGAACGTTGAACTGTATAAATTGAAGCAGCGGGGGACGGAGTCTTGCCGGCTAGCTGCATAGTACTCTCCTGAATAAATTTAAAATATATATGAATATAATAAGTATGATACGACTAAGGCATTAGTATACGCGTATTACAGGTGCTATACACTGATGCCTTCTTGTTCATTTTGATGAAACCCACTCTTTTGTAGCAGTTAAATGGTCATAATTTGTTAAGTCAAAACGTAATGGAGTAATAGAAACTAATAAATTTTGGGTAGCACCAAAGTCAGTATCAGTAGCAAAGTCTGATGCTTGCCCTGCGCGACCTATCCAATACACGGGATCACCATAGGGGGTATTACTTTTAATAACGGGTTCAGAATGATATCGCTTACCTAATCGCGTTACTTTTTTACCTTTCAATACCTCATACGGTACAGCAGGTATATTGATATTGAGTAAAGTGTCAGCAGCTAAGGGCTGTGAAATAGCTTGCTGCACTATCTCTCTAGCTACTTGCGCGGCAGTATCCAAATTTAACCAGTTACGTTCAACTAAAGAAAATGCCAACGCAGGAATACCAAATAAATGCCCTTCCATAGCCGCTGCGACTGTGCCCGAATACAGCGTATCATCACCCATATTAGCGCCATTGTTAATACCTGAAACAATTAGATCAGGCTTAAAATCTAACATACCGGTTAAGGCTATATGTATGCAGTCTGAAGGCGTACCATTTACATAATAAAATCCATTATGCGCCTTAGAGACCGATAAGGGCCTGTTTAATGTCAATGAATTTGATGAACCACTACAATTACTTTCAGGCGCAATCACAGTGAGCTCACCCAAATCATAAAGAGCCTCGTAAAGTGCCTGTAAGCCTTTAGCGTTGTAGCCATCATCATTGGCAAGAAGAATTTTCATAAGCCTCTCTAAATATGTGTAGAAACGTGATTGAATTATACTCAATTTATTTTGTAGGATTTGTTTTCATCGAGTAGAATCCACAGATTGTGGTGCACATTGCGCTTTTTTATTTGGGGTTATCTATATGCTTTGGGTTATTGCTGTAGCTGTTATTGCTTTTGCTTATGTGTTGGGCTCACTCCCCTTTGCCGTTATTGTAAGCCATATTATGCGTTTAGATGATCCACGAACTTTTGGCTCTCATAACCCGGGGGCTACCAATGTACTACGTTCTGGTAATAAAAAAGCGGCTGCCTTTACTCTTTTGGGTGATTTACTAAAAGGCTGTGCTGCAGTGTGGATAGCGCAAGCAGTCAGCTTTTATTTTGAGCTACCCACATTGGTAATTGCCTTTAGTGCAATTGCCGTATTTTTAGGCCATGTGTTTCCTTTTACCCTAGGTTTTAAAGGGGGTAAAGGCGTAGCCACTGCAATTGGAATTTTAATTGCCATACAACCTTTATTAGCACTTTTATGCGTATTAACCTGGCTACTAGTGGCCTACACCACTCGTTACTCATCACTTGCTGCCATTATTGCGGCTGTGCTGGCGCCCGCTTATTATTTACTCATAGCAGGCAGCTTATGGCCTTTAGATAAAGCCCTGGCCGCCTGCATTATCACATTGAGCTTATTGCTACTATGGCGTCATCAGGCCAATATAAGCCGTTTACTTGTAGGTAAAGAAAGCCGTATTGGTAAAAAGAAATAATCTAAACTGCTACTTCTTCTAACGCCCAGCGCGGCTGCACAGTGAAACTGGCGGCTCGTTCGGCCTTCTGTACGCCATGTTTAATACGCATAGCAGCCGCAAAGGCGATCATAGCACCGTTATCGGTGCATAGCGCTACAGGAGGAAAGTAAACGGTGGCCCCCATTTTTTGCGTTTCTGCCAATAAATGATCGCGTAATAAGCGATTTGCTCCCACTCCGCCTGCTACCACCAAACGTTTGAGGCCACTTTTCTTTAAAGCGCGTAACGATTTAATCGCCAATACATCTACAATAGCGAGCTGTGTGGCCGCAGCTAAATCAGCTCGATCTTGTTCAGTGACGACGTGTTGCTCTTTTTCCATTTTTCGTAAAGCCGTGAGCACCGCTGTTTTAAGGCCACTAAAACTAAAGTCAAAATCGCCACTATGGAGCATAGGGCGCGGTAGGCTAATACGGCAGCTATCCCCTTTTTCGGCAAGTTGTGCTAGGGCAGGTCCACCTGGATAAGACAATCCTAAAAGTTTTGCACTTTTATCAAAAGCCTCGCCAGCAGCATCATCGAGGGTTTCACCCAACAACTCATACTGCCCTACTGCATTCACTTGCATAATTTGCGTATGCCCCCCGGACACCAATAAGGCGACAAAAGGAAAATCAGGAGCCGGATCTGCCATCAGGGGCGATAATAAATGCCCCTCTAAATGGTGTATAGGCATGATGGGTAAACCGCGCGCCCAAGCTAAGGAGCTAGCAAAGCTTGCCCCCACTAATAGAGCGCCATTTAAACCAGGGCCAGCAGTATAGGCAACCGCATCAATCTCATCCAAAGTGAGCCTAGCTTCTGCTAGCACCTGTTCTGTTAAAGGCATAATACGACGGATATGATCACGCGATGCCAGCTCTGGCACCACCCCACCATACGCACGATGCATCGCAATTTGGCTATGTAATGCGTGCGCTAACAAGCCTTTTTCTGTACAAACCACTGCCACTCCGGTTTCATCACAAGAGCTTTCGTATCCAAGTATTTTCATAAAACCTATCTAGTTTAATAGCATTATGCAGCAATGCGTTATAGCGCGAATGCGTAAACAAGCTTAAAATCGCTAAATATCTCTATTCTAAACAGGAAACCTTATGTTTGAGCGTTTATTTAAGCTTAGTGAGCACGGTACCAATATAAAGACCGAAGTGGTGGCTGGCATCACCACTTTTCTCACTATGTCTTATATTATCATTGTGAATCCGAATATTCTTTCCACCACAGGAATGGATCATGGCGCCATTTTTGTGGCTACCTGTTTAGCTGCTGTGGTAGGCACCTTAGTAATGGCTTTAGTGGCTAATTGGCCTATAGGCATGGCGCCAGGCATGGGCTTAAATGCCTTCTTTGCTTTTACGGTGGTAGCTGTTTTGGGCTACACTTGGCAACAAGCCTTAGGTGCTATTTTCATCTCTGGGGTTATTTTCCTGTTTTTAACTGCTACCGGAATTAGATCCTGGATTATTGCTGGTATTCCTAAATCTCTACGGGCTGCTATTGCGGCAGGTATTGGTTTATTTCTCGCCATTATCGCTTTAATGAATGCGGGTATTGTGGTGGAGCATCCCGCTACAAAAATTGGTATTGGTGATTTAACACAGCCAGCAGCCTTATTTGCTATTTTAGGTTTTTTTCTCATCACTACCTTAGATGCGCTTAAAGTGCGGGGTGCGATCTTAATTGGTATTTTAGCAGTAACCGCTATAGCTACTGCTATGGGTTACAACGACTATCTAGGCATTTTCTCCTTACCTCCTAGTATTGCTCCTACCTTTATGCAGTTAGATATTATAGGTGCACTACACATGGGTTTGGCCCATGTGATTTTAGTTTTAGTGTTAGTGGAAGTGTTTGACGCTACAGGCACTATGCTTGGTGTAGCCAAACGCGCTGGGCTAATTAGCGATAATAACCCCGGCCGCTTAGGGCGTGCTTTATTTGCAGACAGTACTGCTATTATTGCCGGCTCTGTGATTGGTACTAGCAGTACCACCGCTTATGTGGAAAGCGCTTCGGGCGTACAAGCGGGTGGTCGCACTGGCCTTACAGCACTCATCGTGGCGGCTTGTTTTTTATTAGCACTGTTTTTTGCTCCTTTGGCGAAAATGGTCCCTGCATACGCCACTGCACCAGCCCTCTTGTATGTAGCAGGTTTAATGCTACGTGAGATGACTGATATTAATTGGGATGAAGCTACCGAAGCCGCTCCGGCGGCTCTCACCGCCTTAGCCATGCCGTTTACCTATTCTATAGCCAATGGTTTGGCTTTTGGTTTTATTAGTTATGTAATAATTAAAATTAGCACGGGGAGAGTACGTGAGGTACACCCAGCTACCGCTATTGTGGCGGTTTTATTTATAATTAAATACACTTTTTTCCCTGATTAATTTCGTAGTAGGGGTTCTTTTATTTAAAAAACACGTTACACTAGTTAGTAGATATGAACGTAATTAACACGTAACTAATACCAAATAAGCGACTATAAATGTAGTCGCTTATTCAATTAAAGGAAGCCATTATGAGCACCATTGATCTTACTCAAGACACTTTCCAAGCTGCCGTTGAAAGCGACAAGCCTTTAATTATTGATTTTTGGGCACCTTGGTGTGGCCCTTGCCAGCAATTTGCTCCCACTTTTGAAGCGGCTGCTGCCAAACACGAAGACATGAGCTTTGCCAAGGTAAATACCGAAGACGAGCAGGATTTAGCTGCTGCTATGCGTATACGCTCTATTCCCACCATTATGGTGTTCCGTGAGCAAGTCTTATTATTTCAACATTCAGGTGCACTTTCTGAATCTCAGCTCGAGGAGCTGATTACACAGGTTAAAGCCGTGGACATGGCTGAAGTACATGCTGAAATTGCAGCGCAGCAGAAAAATAGCGAAGACGCTTAATTAATTGTCTAGCAGTGTCACTTTGCTATTAAAGGGCTTGACTATCTGTTTGGCCCTGCTTAGACCAAAAGCCTTGGCCACGGGTTAAGTTGTTAAAAGTTTCTTCAAACGCTTCAACTTGATCTAGTGGTAAGGCTAGTTGCCATTCTACCCCGGTAGCACCAAACTCCTCAGAGATTACATGCGCTTTATATTGCTCAAAACGTGAGCGCACAATATCGCTATCACTATACCCACATGAACACTGAATGGTTTCTAAGGCCACAATAGGGCTTTTAGGCGCCAATCTTAGGCATGATGCGGCCACACCTCCATACGCCCGCATTAAGCCTCCAGTACCTAGCTTTACTCCCCCAAACCACCGTATTATCAACACTACCACTCTGTCGCAATCTTGGCCTTCTATGGCTTGCAACATAGGACGCCCTGCTGTGCCACCGGGCTCGCCGTCATCATTAAAACGGTATTCATCACCTATTTTATAAGCCCAACAATTATGCGTAGCATCGGGCACGCTATGCTGCTCTAAAAAGGTCATGGCTTCTTCAGCACTATTAACCGGAGCAGCCAAGGCTAAGAAGCGGCTTTTTTTAATATCTTCTTCGTATTGATAGAGTTCGTCTAACTGATACTGCATAGCGTCCTTAAAAAAACAGATAATGAATTAATGCGGATTATTATTGTCTCTGTACTCTAAGTAATCATCATAGGAGCCTACATAATCCACAAGTCTACCATCGGGAAACACCTCAATAATACGTGAGGCCACACCAGAAACAAACTCCCGATCATGCGACACAAAGAGTAAGGTCCCCTCGTACTTTTCTAGGGCGATTTGTAAGGATTCAATGGATTCCATATCTAAGTGGTTCGTGGGTTCATCAAGCATCAACACATTATTACGCGACAACATTAAGCGCCCAAAACTCAAGCGGTTTTTCTCGCCCCCTGAGAGCACATGCACTTGTTTTTTAATGTCATCATTGGAAAACAATAAACGTCCTAGCACTGAACGTAAGGCCTGATCATCATCGCCAGGCTTGCGGTACTCTAAAAGCCAATCAAAAAGAGTGCTATCATCATCAAAATAGTCGGAAACATCTTGAGCCATATAACCAATATCCGCGTTTTCAGCCCATGTCACCTCACCAGAGTCTGGCGTTAAATCACCATATAATAAACGTAACAGCGTGGTTTTACCCACACCATTTGCTCCTACAATAGCAATGCGTTCACCAGCCTCTACGGCTAAGTTTAAATTATTGATAATAGGTTTATCAAAAGACTTAGTAAGCGCCTCTGCACTAACAGCTAAACGATGTAATGGCTTTGATTGTTCAAAACGTATGTAAGGATTTTGGCGTGAAGAGGGTTTCACCTCTACCGCCTCTGCTTTAATGCGGTCAATTTGTTTAATGCGTGAGGTGGCCTGACGTGCTTTGGATTTATTCGCTGAAAAACGGCGCACAAAATCTTGCAATTCACCAATACGTTCTTTAGCTCGGCTATTCGCTTGGCTTAAG
Organism: Paenalcaligenes sp. DL 309; assembly: GCF_057475285.1. NCBI lineage: Bacteria > Pseudomonadati > Pseudomonadota > Betaproteobacteria > Burkholderiales > Alcaligenaceae > Paenalcaligenes > Paenalcaligenes sp. DL 309. The sequence continues at coordinate 182,410 of NZ_JBYBKW010000005.1, read as the reverse complement.
CGTTCTCGCGCTTGGGCAGCAGCCAGCATGTATTCATCATAACTACCTGGGTACACTCGTAACTCACCATAATCCAAATCCGCCATGTGGGTACACACTTGGTTTAAAAAATGCCTATCATGGCTAATAATAATCATGGTGCTGTCATAGCTATTTAATATATCTTCTAACCAACGGATAGTGTTGATGTCTAAGTTGTTTGTGGGTTCATCTAAAAGCAACACATCAGGATTAGAAAACAAGGCTTGGGCCAAAAGTACACGCAGTTTCCAGCCGGGTGCCATTTCACTCATTAACAGCGTGTGCTGCTCAGTAGGGATTTCTAGACCAAGTAATAACTCACCAGCACGTGCCTGCGCTGTATAGCCATCATACTCTGCAAAAACATTTTCCAGCTCAGCAGCGCGCATGTAATCTTCTTCTGTGGCTTCCATGTTGTTATAAATAGCATCGCGCTCTGTCATGGCCTCCCACATTTCAGTATGTCCCATGAGTACTACGTCTAAAACGGTATTTTCCTCAAAAGCAAACTGATCTTGACGCAATTTACCTAGGCGCACATTGGGCGCCAATGCCACGTTACCAGACGAAGGTTCTAAATCACCCCCTATGATTTTCATTAAAGTGGATTTACCTGAGCCATTTGCACCAATTAAACCGTAACGATTACCATCACCGAAACGGGCACTCACATTTTCAAATAAAGGTTTAGGACCAAATTGAATGGTCAAATTAGAAGTCGATATCAAAGCAATATATCTTTATAAAAGAATTGTATAAATAATAAAATAATGAATAAATTTAAGCGTGATGTTCATCTAACACCAAATGCGCCATCTCATCTTCACAGGCTATGCCAATTTTCTTACCTATAGGTAAGGTGGCTTTTAAGGGTACATGACCATAGGGTAAATTCAACACCACCGGTACTTTTACCGTCTGCCGCAGCCACTGCACAACGGTTTCAAAATCAAAACCATTATCACGCGGACTAAGGGTATATTCGGTGAAGTTACCCAAGACAATGGCTTGTTGCTTGGCTAACACCCCTGCTTGCCATAACTGCGCCAAATAACGTTCTATACGATATGGGTGCTCACCAATGTCTTCTAAAAACAAAATACCCTGATCAACCTGTGGGAAATAAGGCGTGCCTAATAATGAACTCACCATGGCCAAATTACCACCCCAAAGTATTCCTCGTGCATCTACGGCATCAGAGCCTTCAGATTCAAAGCTTAGTATCTCAAGCTGATCTGTCATGGCTTCATGAAATAAATCCACGGTAAGATCGTCAGGTTCAGGCACACCAAAATCAAAAGCAGCGCAAGGGCCGGCATAGCTAACGGCTCCTGTTTGCGCTAATAATGCCAAATTAAAGGCAGTGAAATCACTATGTCCTACAAAGCGTTTACCACTATCGGCCACCCCCCGCCAATTAATAGCAGGTAACAACCGACTCATACCATACCCACCACGGCTAGATAACACCACATTATGGGGCTGAGTTAAAGCACGATGAATACCCTCCAAACGCTGCTGGTCAGTGCCGGCAAAACGCTGATAAACGGCCAAAGCGTCAGGATCCAGGACCACTTCCCAGTCTAGGGTTTCTAAATTTTTTTGTGCGAGTTGTAGCTGAGCCGCCTCCTCTACTGCACTGGAGGAGGAAATAATATAAATACCTTGGGGCTCGTGCAAAGCACAAGCCGAATCATGATGGTGAGAAGTCATAACAAAGATCTTTTTTGCTTATTTTGTTTAGCTAGCTGTCGGCGTTCTTTAAAGAAGTCACGCAATAATTGAGCGGCTGGCGCTTGAAGTAAACCGGATTGAACGTGTGTGTGGTGATTTAGCTGTGTATTTTCATGCAAACTTAATAAGCTGCCACAAACGCCTGTTTTAGGATCTGAGGCTGCATAAACAACGCGCGCAATACGCGCATGCAACATGGCCCCTAAACACATCATACAAGGCTCTAAAGTTACAAAAAGCTGAGCTTGTGGCAGACGGTAATTTCTTAACTGCGTGGTGGCTTGCCGAAGAGCAATCATTTCTGCATGCAAGCTTGGGTCATGGCCAGAAATAACTTGATTAAAACCTTGGCCTATGAGCTTACCTTGTGCATCTAACAGCACGGCACCTACCGGCACCTCTCCTTGATCCCAAGCGCACTGGGCTAATTGTAGCGCCATTTGCATAGCGTGGGTATCAGCATCAGTAAAATTCATTGTTTTTTAAATAAACGCTGCCAAGCCAATGGCACACTTTGAATAATATCCTCAGCGATTAAACCGGGACCAAACGCCAAAGCCGCTTGATTATGCAGCCACACGGCTGCACAAGCAGCGGAAAAAACCGACATAGACTGAGCACTTAAACCCGTAATAAGACCGGCTAAGACATCACCACTGCCTGCGGTAGCCAAATAAGGAGTGGAGGCCATTTGTATTACTGCATGCCCATTGGGCTGAACAATCACTGTATCACTGCCTTTAAGTACTATTACTGCACCACTACGTTGAGCGGCTTGCTGAGCTCGTACTACTTTGCTTAGGGAACTCTGTGTCAAAGCCAGATCTGGAAAGAGACGCGCAAACTCCCCCTCATGTGGCGTTAAGACTACAGCTGCTGCGCTATGTTGTATAGCCTCAAAAAATGGCTGTTGTGCATTCTGATGCATAGATAGAGCATCGGCATCCAATACTACCGTCTGACCTGCACACTGCTGCGCTAGCAGCCCACTAACCAATGCTGCTAACTCAGGCATAGCGCCCCCACCGGGTCCAATAAGTACGGCTTTGTGCTGTGGTTGCAATAAAGCTAAGGCCTCCTCTTCTGAGCTCCAAGGGCTCACCATTATAGATAGCAAATGACTGGCATAAATGGACCACACGGCTTCTGAGCAAGCCACCGTAGTGGCTCCTGCTCCAGCTCGTGCACAAGCTAGAGCACTTAAACGAGCTGCCCCTGTCATCAAGGTGCCGCCATACACAAGAGCATGACCACGCGAGTACTTATGCGTTGCTGCACCTATAGGGGGCAAATCATTTTGCCAAAGTGAAGGGTGGTTTTCCCAAACGGTATTTTTAAACATAAAACGAAAATATAGATACTTATTTTTCTAAGCCAAGCGCCCCTACTAGCTCCGGTAATGCCGCTGCAGCCGTAGCACGTATGTTGTAATCACTGACATCATCTATAGGAGTGCTATTTGGGTTTATTTGTATCACCTGCGCTCCTTTGTCTTTGGCCCAGCGCGGCAACAAAGCGGCTGGCTGCACCACGCCTGAAGTGCCTACGGCAATTAATAAATCACAGTTTTCCGCTGCGTAAATAGCAGAACGTAAATCAGGCTCATACAACGGCTCTCCAAACCACACTACGCCTGGCCGCACAGGGTTTTTACATAGCTCGCATAAAGGAGGATCTATACGGCGCCCTGATTCCGGCTCATGTGCATAAGTACTACTGAACGTATAAGGACTCTTGCACTTAGTACAACGCGGTGCAAAAATACTGCCATGAATGTGAATCACGCTGTAACTGCCAGCACGTTCGTGTAAATCATCTACGTTTTGCGTCACTATAGTGAGCGGATAATGCTTTTGCCATTGCGCAATAGCTTTATGGCCTGCATTAGGCGCTACGCCTAAAATACGGCTGCGACGCCATTCATACCAACCCCACACTAAAGACGGATCCGTCTCAAAAGCTTCAGGGGTAGCTAATGCGTTAGGATCGTATTGCGTCCATAACCCGGTTAAGTCGTCTCTAAAGGTAGGCACACCACTTTCTGCAGACATGCCTGCGCCACTAAAAACTACAATACGGCGTGATTTTTTAACAACATTAACTACGGCTTCACTAATCATGCTTTCCTCACTATCAATTTACCTATTCCATATGTTGGTAATCAAACAATGCTGAGCTTTAACTCTGTTATTTGGGTGGCCTTAGGGGGTGCCTTAGGCGCTGTGCTACGGTGGGTGATTGGTTTAAGTCTTAATCATTTATCTCCTCATATTATTATGGGCACCTTAGCAGCGAATTTGTTAGGTGCCTTTCTCATGGGGGTATGTATTGGGGTAATAGAAAAAGCCCTTTCATTACCTGCCCAATGGCAATTATTTATTATGACTGGGTTTTTAGGCGCTCTTACTACCTTTTCTACCTTTACCGCTGAAAGCTTTACTTTGCTACACCAAAGCGATTATTTCTATTTTATTTTGCATTTACTACTACATTTAGTAGGTACGTTGTTGTGTTTTAGCCTAGGTTGGCTAATTTTAAAGTTTTTACTACCCTCCTAAGCTTTACTCCTTTTCTCTTTAAGTGATTTTTATGTTCAGCAAGCTGCGCCTTATTTTTGATAATTTCACCCTTATATTAATCGCTGTAGTGCTGGTAGCTACCCTTTTACCAGCACAAGGGGAAACAGCTGTGCTCTTTGAGTGGATCACTACTTTTGCGATTGCACTACTGTTTTTTATGCACGGGGCTAAGCTATCTCGCCAAGCCATTATTCAAGGCATTATGCATTGGCGTTTGCATCTTTTAGTTTTTCTCTTTACCTTTGCCGCTTTTCCCTTAATTGGCTTAGCCATGAAGCCTGCTTTAGTGCCATTGTTAGGGGTGCCTTTAACAGTGGGCATGTTATATCTATGCGCCCTACCTGGCACAGTGCAATCAGCCATTGCCTTTACCTCCATAGCTAAAGGCAATGTATCGGCTGCAGTATGTAGTGCCTCGGCGTCTAGCTTATTGGGTATTGTCATTACTCCTGTGGTGCTGAGCTTAATGATAGACATAGAAGGCTCTAAGCTTTCAGCTGGTATGGGAGCTGCAATTATAAATATTAGTGTGAAATTACTTCTACCATTTATAGTAGGCCATTTATCCCGCCCCTTAACCGCCAATTTTATTATTAAAAACTCCAAATGGCTTAAGTATGTAGATCAAAGTTCAATATTACTCGTAGTATATACGGCCTTTAGTGCCTCTGTGGTGGGAGGTCTATGGCAAAAAGTACCACCTTCTGCTTTAACTTACTTATTTATTGTGTGCTTACTACTTTTAGCTATTGTGTTGTGGCTCACTAAATTTCTAGCACAGCGCTTGGGTTTTAATCTCGAGGATGAAATCACCATTATTTTTTGCGCATCCAAAAAAAGCTTGGCCACTGGTGTACCCATGGCTCAAGTGATTTTTGGCAGTGCCATGCTGGGCCCCGCTTTATTACCTATTATGATCTTTCATCAGCTGCAACTCATGGCCTGCTCTGTCATAGCAAATCACTACGCAAAAAAAACCACAGCCGCGCAAACGACTGTGACTTGATTATTACCGCTACGGAGGCCTCGGCAACCAAACAGGCACCCGTAGCTAGCAGCCTATGGGCTGCTAGACGAGGCAGTTCCTAATCTCGCACTAGATGTAAATAATGCAAATGACGTTCGTATTGATCAAGAATGTCGTCAATTACCTCTTGCCTGCTCCAACCCATGATGTCGTAGTTTTGCCCACCTTCGCTTAAATGCACCTCAGCGCGGAAGTATTTACGCTCAACGCCATCGTCTTCGTCGCTTTCAACGAAGCTAGGTAACGCATAGGCTTGCGGACGCACCTTGAACACAAAGTCTAGTTCATCGTCATGCCCCACATATAAGGCCACACGATCATCCTCTTTAAGAATCCGAGTACTTGCCCCTTGCTTATCTAAAGCGCCTGATACATCTTCAAACGCCGGATACACCACCTCTGACATAAAGCGCTGAATATGGCGACGACGAGGATAGGTTAATAAATTACGCACTCTGCGTTCCCAATCGTGCGTAGTAGGCCCACTATGACGCGGCGCTAAATGCAGTTGCGTATGAGTATCGCGCTTCATTACATCTGCTCGTAAGGCTTTCACCAGGCCCCAGAGTACAAACATCAATACTATAGAGAATGGTAAAGCCGAAGCTAAGGTAGCCGTACTTAAAGCCTGCAATCCATCTGCTAACAATAATGCAATGGCCATCCCCCCCATAGCTGCTGCCCAGAATAAACGCTGCCACACGGGAGTATGCTCTTTACCGCCCGAGGCTAATAAATCAACAACCAACGCCCCTGAGTCAGCCGAGGTCACAAAGAACACCAACACCATAAAGGCCGCTAACATGCTGAGAAAGAAAGAAAACGGAAAGTTCTCTAAGAACACGTATAAGGCGATGGAATTATCTCTAAGGGTAGCATCGGCAATTTCTTGTATGCCTTGGTTCATTACTAAATCAATAGCACTATCACCAAATACCGTCATCCAAAGGAAAGTAAAAGCCGTAGGTAATAAAATTACACCCGCAATAAACTCACGAATGGTACGGCCCCGAGATACGCGGGCAATAAACATACCTACAAAAGGTGACCAAGATAACCACCAGCCCCAATAAAGTAAGGTCCAACCACCTAACCAATCGGTTTTTTCATAAGCATAAAGATTAAAAGTTTTACCTACAATTTCTGATAAATACCCACCGGTATTTTCTACATACGCTTTAATTAAGAAAACGGTAGGGCCTAAAACCAACACAAAAATCATCAAGCTCACAGCAAGAATGATATTAAGTTCAGACAGACGACGCACGCCCACATCCAAACCTAAAGTAACTGATATAGCCGCTAAGCCAATAGCACCCACAATTAATAAAACCTGCACTGTGGTATTAACGGGCACATCAAATAAGTGATTTAAACCACTGTTGATTTGTAATACACCAAAACCTAAAGAAGTGGCCACCCCTAAAACCGTACTTACGACCGCAAATATATCTACGGCATTTCCAATAGGGCCATATATTTTATCGCCAATAAGTGGGTACAACGCGGAGCGTAGAGTAAGTGGTAAGCCAAATCGATAAGAGAAGAAAGCTAAGGCAAGCGCCACAATGCCATAAATCGCCCATGGGTGGAAGCCCCAATGGAAAAAAGTGATGCGAATGGCCTCACGAGCGGCTTCGGGTGAGCCAGCTACACCTACCGGAGGGGCTAGAGTATGCATCAAAGGTTCAGCCACCCCAAAGAACATCAAACCAATACCCATACCTGCCGAAAACAACATGGCAAACCAGCTTATAGTGCTGTAATCAGGCGTACTGTGATCAGGACCCAGTTTGATGTCACCAAAACGGCTAAACATGCAAAACACCGTTAATAATAAAATAACGGCAACCGCTAAGATGTAAAACCAACCCACATCTTCAACGATCCAGCCTTGCACTTGCTCAAAGACCTGTAAGGAGCCTTCGTGAAACACAGTAACCAGAAAGGCTAAGAGCACGAGAATGCCTGCCGAACTGAAGAATACTGGTTTACTAATTGTACTTTCAGAGGTTTTTTCGCTCATGACAACCATTTATAGTTAATGAATAAGGGGTACTAGTTTAACAAGTTGAAACCTTTTTACCACCTTTGCAAATAAAAACTCTGTTAAGGCTTCAAGGCATTTAGATGAGAAGCTAAACTAGCGGCGGACAACTCTCCCATTCTGTAACTCTGCATATTGCCCTCAGCATCTATGAATAAAGTGGTAGGCAAGCCGCGACTTTGCACAAAGTCAGCAATTTGGGTTTGAGTATCTAATAATACATTATCTAAGGCTAAGCCTTCACTATTTAAATAATCCTGTACTATTTGCAAAGACTCAGCTTGATTTGCAAACACAAAATGCACATCCGCGTGCTGTTGTTGAGCTTTTTCTAATACGGGCATTTCGCGCCTACAAGGTGGGCACCAACTCGCCCAAAGGTTTAGTACCACTGGCTTTCCGACATATTGCGTGAGTGCTACTGGTTCTTGATTCAGATTACGTAGCTCTAATTTAGGCATAGCAATAACGCCACTTGGCTGAAATACACTGAGTGCAGCAAAACTCATTAATAGTACGGCAGCACCTGCCGCTACACTCCCCATTACTGCACGACGTACCAACGGTCTATTAAACAACCAAACAACCAAAGCCATTAAAGCTACGACAACAGCCGCTTGCCAATTAAACCCGCCATCTCTGACATTGAGCACACCTAACCAGCTGCTTTGATATTGCGTCCAATACTGCACCACAAACACCACTCGCCCTGCAATAACGGCAAGTAGTGCAATCAACCATAAACGGCTTTCTATTTTAACTTTTTGCTTTTTTTCTAAGTAACCGGCGGTAAAAAACATCACCATGAGCGCCACCAAGCTAAAAAGCAAACTGGCATCCATGGATAAGGGACCTAAGGTAATTACCTGCATAAAACAAACCTAAATATCGTTTAAATGCTGCATGAATGTATGGATTTTTTCTGCGCTTTTAATACCCGGAGCCTCTTCAATGGTACTGCTGATATCTATAGCAAAAGGACGATGCTGAACAATATTAGCTCGCACATTATCATGGGTAATACCACCCGCTAAGATTAAAGGTGGATCATTCACCGTATGCTGCTGATGTAAAACGCTGAGTTGCTGATCATCAAAACTTAAACCACTGCCCCCATACCCTGGGCTATAGCTATCAAATAACCAACCCTTGGCGTGTGGATATTGTCTGCACGCCTGAAGCAAGGCTTTAGGCGTGTTCATGTTAGGCGCTCCCACCCTAAAAGCCCGTATATACGGGTAATTAAAGGATTCACAATACGCCACGGATTCCTCACCATGAAACTGTAATAAATCCGGTTGCACCTGCTCAATCACTTGTTGTACGAAGGCTGGCTTAGCGTTCACAAACAACGCCACACATTGCACAAAAGCCGGTACATATCTACGCAAACTGACTGCGTTATTTAAGCTTAAATAACGCTTACTTTTGGGGTAGAAAACAAAACCAATAGCATCGGCTCCTGAGCTTACCGCCTCTCGAATGTCTTGTGCGCGTGTGAAGCCGCACATCTTAACCCGTATACGTTTACTGGAAAGGATTGTCATTGCCATACCCGTAGCCGTCGTCATCTCCATAGGTATCACCTATATTAAACTCCACTTCCGCTGCATCAATGAGGGGGCCGCTGCCTTTGTAGTGCGTTACCATGCCTGGAAAAGCAAGTACGGCAGCTACCATAGCTATCTGAATCGCAATAAAAGGCACTGAACCCCAGTAAATATCTCCGGTAGTCACTCGCTTGACCATTTTTCCAGTCACTTTATCCACATAATCTTCCCGTGGTGCTACCGAGCGCAAGAAAAACAGAGCAAAGCCAAAGGGTGGGTGCATAAATGAGGTTTGCATATTCACAGCGAGCAAAATACCAAACCAAATTAAATCTATACCCATTTTATCGGCTACTGGACCGAGTAAAGGCACAATAATAAAAGCCAACTCAAAGAAATCAAGGAAAAAGGCTAAGAAAAATGTTAGTAAACTAACTGCTATTAAAAAGCCAATTTCTCCACCTGGCAAATCAAGCAATAAACTCTCTACCCACAAATCTCCGTTAATACCTCGGAAACTTAGGCTGAAAATTGTGGAGCCCACTAAAATAAACACCACAAAACACGACAAACGTGTAGTAGAACCCATGGCTTGACGCAAAAGCTTAAAGGACAGTCTACCACGTGCCACAGCCATAATAATTGCCCCTACTGCCCCCATGGCCCCGCCTTCAGTAGGAGTAGCAAGGCCAATAAAAATAGTACCTAGCACTAAAAATATGAGAAACAAAGGCGGAATCATGACAAAAATAACGCGCTCTGCGATACGCGACAGCAAGCCTAATTTAAAAAACTTATTAAATAAAGCCATAATAAACGCAGCAGTACCCCAAATAAGTAAAGCCATAACAACTAACTCATCAACAGGGGCACTTTCGTGAGTTGCAAAATAGTACTGCGTTCCTGCGTAAGCAATCAATGTAGCAATAAGAGTCACTACCAATAAAGACCGCACTCCTCGGCTGCCATCCGGTTCTACATATACTCGCGCCTCGGGTGGTAAGGCAGGCACACTTTTAGGGCGAAAAATAGCCAAGAGCACCACATAAAATATGTAAGAAGAAGTTAATATTAGGCCCGGAATCATAGCTCCCCGATACATATCACCAATAGAACGCCCTAGCTGATCGGCTAAAATAATTAACACAATAGAAGGAGGAATAATTTGTGATAAGGTACCTGAGGCTGCAATTACCCCTGTAGCTAAACGGCTGCTATAGCCATAGCGCAACATAATAGGTAAGGAGATCAACCCCATTGAAATTACTGAGGCAGAAATAACCCCTGTAGTAGCTGCCAGCATGGCTCCTACTAAAACCACCGCGATGGCTAAACCGCCACGTATAGGGCCAAATAATTGGCCTATAGTGTCAAGTAGATCCTCGGCCATGCCTGACCGTTCTAAAATCAATCCCATTAAGGTAAAAAATGGGACAGCTAGGAGGGTGTCATTTGCCACAATACCAAAAATACGTTGTGGTAAGGCCTGAAATAAAGCCGGCTGCATGAGATTAAACTCAATGGCGACTAAGCCATATAAAATACCAATGGCTGCTAAGGTAAAAGCTACCGGGAACCCCAAAAGTAAAAAACCAATGAGGTTAATAAACATAATAGGGGCTAAATTAGCCGTAATAAACTCCATCATTACGCTTTACCTTTGTTTTTATTGTTATTTATCTTTACATTTACATTGGTTTTAGCCGCTTCCTGTTCAGCAGCTAAGAGCGCTTCCGCGTGGGCGCGCACGTCGGCAGCCGCTTCTTCTACCTCAGGTTTTTGCATAGCCTCAGCTTGCTCAATGGGATCAGGGCAAAGACCCATTAAAAAGCCCACCGATTTAATCAAATGTGAAATCCCAGCTAAAATTAACAAGGCAAAACCTACCGGTATAAGCAACTTAACAGGCCAACGTATAAGCCCACCGGTATTGGAAGATTGCTCTAATAACACTAAAGATTTATAGAAATAAGGGATAGACAACCAAAACACTAAAACACAGGCTGGTAATAAAAAGAAAATCACCCCAAACACTTCTATGTAGGCTTTGGTTCTACGCGTAAAACGCTGCGCTACTACATCCACTCTTACGTGTTCATTACGTAAAAAGGTATAGCCTGCGGCTAACAAAAAAATGGCACCGAATAAATACCATTGCAATTCTAACCACGCATTTGAGCTGATACTAAATACTTTTCGAATAACGGCGTTAGTAGCACTAACTACCACTACAATTAAGGTAAGCCATGCAACAGACCTGCCTACCGCTTGATTAAGGCGGTCAATAAGTGAAGAAATTTTAAATAAGAATGACATGGCTTTTCATGTTTAAGAAAAATAAATTTACCAACTAATACCTAGATGCTGCTCACAAAGCTGAACTGAACTCAATGAAGCTAAACCGTACTGACTAGGATAGTCTACTCCAGCCAAATACAAACCTTCAGCCGCAAAAGTGGGGGCTGAAACATGGCGGTCTTTTGCGGCCAATAAATAAGATACCCACGCCGGCTCCTGACGCCCCATGCCCACATACACCAACGCACCCATAAGATTACGTATCATATGGTGTAAAAAAGCGTTTGCAGCAAACTCAAAAATAAATAAATCGCCTCGCTGGTGAATCTCCAACTGGCGCAATTCACGTATAGGACTTTTGGCTTGACACTCTGCAGCTCTAAAGGTGGTGAAATCATGCTTCCCTAAAAAGAGACTAGCCGCCAAACGCATGGCATCTAAATCTAAGGGTCTAAACACCCAACCCACTTTATTGTGCAATAAGGGAGAGCGCACGCGCGTATTTCGCAATAAATACACATAACGTCTGTTTTGCGCTGAAAAACGTGCATGAAACTCATCCGAAACGATTTGAGCCCATTGTACGGAAATGCTCTGTGGCAATAAGGCATTCAAACCCCGTACCCAAGACTCCATGCTACGTATTACTGTCGTGTTTATATGTACTACTTGGTTTAAAGCGTGTACGCCGGAGTCAGTGCGGCCAGCACAAATTGTGCTCGTAGGCACTGCCAAAAACTGACTTAAGGCTTTTTCAAGCTGATCTTGAACCGTATGGGCAGAAGGCTGCGTTTGCCAGCCGTGCCACGCGGCACCGTCATAACAAAGCCCTAAGGCTACACGCTGCTGAGGTGATGCTACCACTTTAATCTATTTCCCTAAACTCAGCCTCAGTCGTCTCTGCTTTTTCTCGTGTACGCACCGAGCTCGCAGGCACTATTTCTGCATATTCCATACGTGTGGCATAGGTTCTGCGTAAAAACCAGGCCACTAAGACTACCAATAAGACAAATACACTCAAAATCAAAGCCACCGCATTAGACTTCCACCAGGAAACCGAACTGGATTCTGTTGTGAGGATTTCATTCTCTGAGGCAGTAGTAGCAGATGCTACTGCTACCGTACTAGTTATTTCTTCTTTACTTTCAGTCGTATTTTGAGACTCTAATAAAGCGGCTGGCTTTTGGTCTAAAATACGCTCATCTGGATCACTTGGCTCACTCATGAAACCAGCTTGATGAGTCTCTTCTATAGATGGCACAGCTTCTAATTGGCTCAAACGCTGTGCTGTATGAGCTAACTCTTGGGCGGTAGCCGTTTGTTGGTCTTTGTGCGCCTCTTCATCGCTTTGAGCGGATAACTGTAGACGATCTGTATTGGCAGATGTCTCGGAGACTACACGGTCTTGATCTGAATTGCTTTCTTTAGTGGCGCTGAGAACCGTAACCGGCGGCTCCCCTTTGGCTATGCGTTGACGATATTCATCAAACTGCTCCAGTTGCGTTTGATAAATCTGACGAGCCTGTTGGGGACTAATCGCCGCTACCGTTGCCGCATCGGGAATGGTTAAACTGGCTCCTGCTCGGAGTAAATTCATATTGCCATTAATAAAAGCTTCTGAATTGGCCTCCACTAAAGCAGCCATCAACTGCAAATGATTATAACGTTCATCACGTAAGGTACGTGCTATGCCGTAGAGGTTTTGGCCTTTTTTAACGGTATATGTGGCGGGTGTCAGAGTTTTTGTCTGCGGTGTAGGCGCGATCACAGGTACAGAAGATTTAGACGCCTCCGCAGGGTCTGTAACGGCTAATTGCACTGACACAGGCCGTTGCGTTTGTAAAACACTGACTTGGTGACGCTGAGTAGAAGCATCTGTGCGGATGTCTACCAAAACATCTAACACCTTATCTGTAGACACCAAGCGCGATTGCAACACCAATTGCATCACCTTTTCTTGGTGACCGGGTAATAAATGGGTGCTGAGCGAATTGAGCTCTACGGGTGGCGTAAGACCTGCCTCTTGCCACGCAGCAACAGGTGCAATTTGCGCGGTAATACTTTTTAAGTCCGTAGCATTGAGGTCTTTAACTTGCACCACAATGCGTAAAGGTTGATCGGGGGCAGAAGTGACCCGACTATGACCTAAAGTAACCGCTTGTGCATGAAGCGCACCGAACACCGCCGCCGCACAAATACCACTATGCATAAGAAGAGTTATTAAGCGACGACGGTGTGTTTTCATGACTATAGCTCTCCTAGAGCAATACGTAACATACGACGTAATGGCTCAGCAGCGCCCCAAAGTAATTGATCGCCTACCGTAAAAGCACTGAGATAATCGTTACCCATAGCAAGTTTACGTAAACGTCCTACGGGTATATCCATGGTGCCCGTGACGGCAACTGGTGTGAGCTCATTCATAGTACGCTCGCGCTCGTTCGGGATTACTTTTGCCCATGCAGAACCCTGTGTGATGATATCGGCAATTTCATCTAGAGGTACATCTTTACGTAACTTAATAGTTAGAGCCTGACTATGGGAGCGCATGGCTCCAATACGCACACAAAGTCCATCTATGGGCACATAGTTTTCAGCCGTATGGCCAAGTAATTTATTAGACTCTACTCCCGCCTTCCACTCTTCTCGGGAGACGCCATTACCCATATCGGAATCAATCCAAGGGATGAGATTACCGCCTAGAGGCACGCCGAAATGCTCTTGAGCTAAATCATCAGCGCGTTGCTTGGCGAGCACTTTACGATCGATTTCTAAAATAGCACCAGCAGGATCGTCTAATAACTCTTTAACTGATTTATTAATCTCACCGTACTGCGTAAGCAACTCACGCATATGCTGCGCCCCACCACCCGAAGCGGCTTGGTAGGTCATGGAAGTCATCCACTCAATCAAATCGTGCTTAAATAAGCCCCCTAGGCCCATTAACATACAACTTACGGTGCAATTACCTCCCACGTACTGTTTAATGCCTTTACTTAAACCTGCATCAATCACATCCCGATTAATAGGGTCAAGCACAATGATGGAATCGTCTTCCATGCGTAAGGTACTGGCGGCATCAATCCACAAACCATCCCAGCCAGCGGCACGTAATTTACCATACACTTCGGTGGTGTAATCGCCCCCTTGGGCAGTAAGAATAATGGGTAACTTTTTAAGGGCGTTTATATCGTAAGCATCTTGAAGTGGCCCGGCCCCCTCAGCCCAGCTCGGTGCTGCGCCGCCGGCATTACTTGTAGAGAAAAAAACGGGTTCGAATAAAGAGAAATCGTTTTCGTCGCGCATGCGCTGCATGAGCACTGAGCCCACCATGCCGCGCCAACCAATTAATCCTACTGCTTGTTTCATGAAAACTCACCTAATAATAGAAGAATAATAGCGTTATTTTAATGCATCTAATACCGCATCACCCATTTGTATAGTGCCCACTAAGGTGTCACCCTCAGTGAAGATATCTGGCGTACGTAGGCCTTGTTCTAACACTTTAGCTACCGCTTGCTCTATACGTTGGGCTTGCGTCTCACGCCCTAAAGAATAACGCAATAACATTGCAGCTGAAAGTATAGTTGCTAAAGGATTCGCTTTATCTTGACCGGCAATATCAGGAGCTGAACCATGACTAGGCTCATATAGGCCTTGTTTAGAAGCATTTAAAGAGGCGGAAGGCAACATGCCTATAGACCCCGTTAACATGGCAGCCTCATCGGAGAGAATGTCACCAAAAATATTTCCAGTTACAATCACATCAAAGGCTTTGGGTGCTCGCACTAGCTGCATGGCGGCATTATCCACATACATATGACTTAATTCTACATCAGGATAGTCTTTTGCGACTTCAATGATGACATCACGCCACAATTGCGAAGTTTCTAACACATTGGCTTTATCTACACTGCACAGTTTTTTGTTACGTGCTTGTGCTGCCTCAAATGCCACTTTAGCAATACGTCGAATTTCTGTTTCCGCGTATAACATGGTGTCAAAACCTTGTTTGTCACCAGCAAAAGGCCCCTCTTCTATGGTACGCACACCACGTGGCTCACCAAAGTAAATATCACCCGTAAGCTCACGAATGATCAAAATATCCAAGCCCGATACAATTTCTGGCTTAAGGCTAGAAGCAGAAGCTAGCTGTGGGTATAAAATGGCGGGGCGAAAATTCGCAAATAATCCCATGGCTTTACGCAAACCTAAAATAGCCTGCTCTGGACGTAATTCACGAGCCAACGTGTCATACTTCCAATCACCTACCGCGCCAAAGAGAATAGCCGCGGAGTTCTGCGCTAACTCTAAGGTTGCAGGTGGCAGAGGATGGCCATGTAGATCATAAGCTGTGCCACCTACAGGTGCTTCAACCAAGGTTAAATCTGGGGCCACTGCACTCAATACTCGCGCGGCTTGGGTAGTGATCTCATGGCCAATACCGTCACCCGGTAATACTGCAATTTGCGTCATTTATATTTTCCTTATTTCGTCTATCTGTTTATGCTTTTTGTAACACTAAGCCAAAGCCTCTGCGACTAACCAAGGGTGACGAGCTAAACGCTCGGCTTCGAACTGTTTTATGGCGTCTGATTTTTGTAGCGTTTGTCCAATTTCATCTAAACCTTGAAGCAATGAGTTTTTTCTTGAAGCATCAATCTCAAACTCGAACTCTTCACCAGAAGGCGTAATTACCACTTGACGGGCTAAATCAATAGTGAGCTCATAGCCTGGAAAAGCTTTAACCTCATCAAACAATCTAGCCACTTGCAGCTCAGAAAGCACGATGGGTAAAAGACCGTTTTTGAAACTATTATTATAAAAAATATCAGCAAAAGAAGGTGCAATAATGGCCCTAAAACCGTATTGCAACAAAGCCCATGGCGCATGCTCGCGACTAGAGCCACAGCCAAAATTCTTGCGAGTTAATAATACCGAAGCTCCCTGATACCGGCTTTGATTGAGCACAAAATCCGGGTTTAGAGGACGTTTACTGTTATCTACACCTGGCTCACCGTGGTCCAAATAACGTAACTCATCAAACAAATTAGGTCCAAAACCGGTACGTTTAATGGATTTTAAAAACTGTTTAGGAATAATTAAATCCGTATCTACGTTTTCACGGTCTAAAGGGGCAACTACACCCTTATGAGTAGTAAATGCTTGCATGATAATTCCTTGATTGATTTAGTTGTAGTTACGCACATCAACAAAATGTCCTGCAATCGCCGCAGCCGCAGCCATAGCAGGACTCACTAAATGCGTACGGCCACCCATACCTTGTCTACCTTCAAAGTTACGATTTGAGGTGGCTGCACAACGCTCTCCTGGCTCTAAACGGTCAGCATTCATTGCTAAACACATTGAACAACCCGGCTCACGCCATTCAAAGCCCGCCTCAAGGAAAATTTTATCTAAACCTTCTTGCTCTGCTTGTAACTTAACCAAACCAGACCCCGGCACAATCATGGCTTGGGTCACATTTGATGCTACCTTACGACCTCGCGCCACCTTGGCCGCATCACGTAAATCTTCAATGCGGGCATTGGTACAAGAACCTATAAATACCTTATCAATGCGCACATCAGTGATAGGCTGCATGGGATTTAAACCCATGTACTCTAATGCACGGATCATGCCATCACGGGTTACCTGATCTTTTTCTTTATCAGGATCAGGAATAGACTGTGTGATATCTAATACCATTTCCGGTGAGGTGCCCCAGGTAACCTGTGGAGCTATATCTGCCGCATTTAGATTAATGACTTTATCGAAATGTGCCCCTTCATCAGAATGCAAGGTTTTCCAATATTCTACTGCTTGATCCCATAAGGCACCTTTAGGCGCATACGGACGGCCACGGAAATACTCAATGGTTTTATCATCAACCGCCACCATACCCGAGCGCGCACCAGCTTCAATGGCCATATTACAGACCGTCATGCGTCCTTCCATACTGAGATCACGAATCGCCTCACCGGCAAATTCAATGGCGTATCCTGTACCGCCCGCAGTACCTGTTTGACCAATCACATACAAAATTAAATCTTTCGCGGTACAACCAAAAGGAAGTTTGCCATTGATATTAATCAGCATGCTTTTGCTTTTTTTCATTAGCAACGTCTGCGTAGCTAACACATGCTCTACCTCTGAGGTACCTATACCAAAAGCCAACGCTCCTACTGCGCCGTGAGTACTGGTGTGAGAATCACCACATACCACGGTCATGCCGGGCAAGGTCGCCCCCTGTTCTGGGCCAATAATATGCACAATACCTTGACGCGCATCATTCATATCAAACAAGGTAATACCGTGCTTTTCACAGTTTTTGGCTAAAGTATCCACTTGCAATTTAGAAATAGGATCTGCAATGCCTTCGGCGCGCGAAGTGGTTGGCACGTTGTGATCAGCCACTGCTAGGTTTGCACTCACCCGCCATGGCTTGCGCCCTGCTAAGTCTAAACCTTCAAATGCTTGTGGGCTGGTGACCTCGTGCAATAGTTGCCTATCAATATAAAGTAAACAGGTGCCATCGTCTTCACGATGCACCACGTGAGAATCGAAAAGTTTGTCATATAAAGTTTGAGCCATTTTTGCCTCGCCAAAAGTTAAAAGTGCGATGATTATCTATTATTATGCCAAGTTTTTAAGCCGGTACAAGACAATTAAATATACTGGTATAAAAAGTAACACCTTTAGTTAATAATAAAAAAGCACCGTGTATTGGACTAAGCATTAAGTAAGCACGGCGCTGGAAGAACTATTATCTTTTATTTTGCTGATATAAAGGCATGACTCGTTCAGCGGCCACCCGCAAATCATTAATACGCGAAGCCGGTGAAGGATGCGTAGATAAAAACTCAGGCGTGCCGCTACCTCCTAGTGCTCCCATTTTTTGCCACAAGCTAACAGCCGCTCTAGGATCATAACCCGCACGTGCAGCTAACTCTACGCCTAAACGATCTGCTTCCATTTCATGCGTACGGCTGTTGGGCAGCTCAAACATTACCTCAGTTAAAGTGCCGCCTAAATCATTTACAGCCGAAACCCCAGTAATCGCAGAGAGCACAGATAAACCAATGCCTGTGGCCATTTTCTGGGACATTTGCTCTCTGGAGTGCTCACGTAAAGCATGGGCCATTTCGTGCCCTATAACCGCTGCTAACTCATCATCGGTGGCTTTAGTTTGATTAATAAGACCACTATAAACCGCCATTTTACCACCGGGCATACACCAAGCATTAACCTCATTACTATTAATAACGTGTATTTGCCAATCCCAATTTTGCGCGTCCGGTCTAAACACGCCCACCTGAGCGATAAGCCGTTGAGCGATGGTTCTAACACGTTGCGTTTGTGCTTTGTTTACATCTAAGGCGGACTGTTGGCGTGCTTGGCTTATAAGCTGGCTATACTGCTGAGAGGCCGTTTGATTAAGCTCAGCCTCTGAAACCAAGCCCGACATATACTGCTTACGCTCTATGCCTACTGTACCGGTACCAGTAGTATCTACAGCAGCACAGGCCACTAATAAACTACTACAGAGAGCAACCCCTCCCCATTTCAAGCCTTTTAGCTTACTCGTGGTCGTAGTAAAGGTTTTATTTTTATGCTTTATTTTCATAATTTTCATTATTTTTATTTAGCCAGTTATCGCCACACTGCGCGCGTTGACGTAATAACTGATCGATAATAACAATAGCCATCAGACTTTCGGCTATAGGTGTGGCGCGTATACCCACGCAAGGATCATGACGGCCTAAGGTTTGTACTTCTACGGCATCTCCCGCCTGATTAATAGAAGGTCGTTTAATACGAATACTAGAAGTGGGTTTAATGGCTAAAGAGACTTCAATATTTTGACCAGTAGAAATACCGCCCAAAATACCGCCGGCATGATTACTCTCAAACCCTGTAGGCGTAATAGCATCGCCGTGCTCAGAGCCCCGCTGCGATACGGATTCAAAGCCAGCCCCTATTTCTACTCCCTTCACCGCATTTAACCCCATCATGGCATACGCCAACTCAGCATCTATACGTGCATAAATAGGCTCTCCCAAGCCTGCAGGCACATTTTCAGCGACTACTTCTATACGAGCACCAATAGAATCGCCATCTTTGCGTAAGGCATCCATATACGCTTCTAACTCAGGCACCACTTGTGCATTAGGCGCATAAAAAGGATTATTACTCACCTCTTCCCAAGACTGAAAAGGAATAACAATAGGCCCTAACTGACTCATATAACCTCGTATACGTATACCGAAATGCTCGGTTAACCATTTTTTAGCAATGGCGCCTGCAGCTACGGTAGGGGCGGTTAAGCGTGCAGAAGAACGGCCGCCCCCACGAGGATCGCGTATGCCGTACTTTTGCAAATAGCTATAATCAGCATGACCAGGGCGAAAGGTATCTAAAATATTGCCATAATCTTTACTACGCGCATCAGTATTACGTATTAATAAACTGATGGGAGTGCCTGTGGTCTTACCTTGATAAACACCAGAAAGTATTTCCACCTGATCCGCCTCTTGGCGTTGCGTTACATGTCTTGATGTACCCGGGCGTCTGCGATCTAGCTCTGCTTGTATGTCTGCCTCACATAAAGTTAAACCCGGAGGACAACCATCAATTACCGCCCCAATAGCAGGCCCATGGGATTCACCATAATTTGTAACGCGAAAAAGCGTACCTAATGTATTCGCCGCCATAACTGTGTGTTTTCCAAAATAAAAATATCAATTGATTTCATTGAGCTAATCATAACCAAATAACGCCTAAGACACTACGAAGAACAACTTAAGGCGGGCATTAATTGATCAGGCTTAGGAGGCAAGGCCAAGTCGTCATAGCCTTCTTGCCATTCATAAGGGGTATGCAATACGGTAAAAAGGCGCTCTAAAGGCTGAACATTACCTTCTTTGGCAGCAACAATTACCTCTTGGGCTAAATGATTACGCAGTACGTATAAAGGGTTACTGTGCAACATTTGCTGCATACGCTGCGTGCTATTGGATCTATTTTGCTGACTGCGATCTAAATAACGTGTGAGCCAAGCTTGGGCTGCTGCACTGTTGTTAAATAAACCTAACCAGGCCTCTGGATGTTCAAGCACCGTATTTAATGATCTAAAGCTTAATGTAAAATCTGCCTCATGGTCGTGTAAAAGTTGCCACCAATCATTAGTCAATTCATGGTCCTCTTTGCCCCAATCATCAAAGCCAAATTTTGCTTGCATATTTTGCTGATATTGCTGCAAATAATCGGCCTCATAATGAGCAAACACCTCTTGCAAACTCTCTTCGGTACAAATATCTAAAAAACAACTTGCTAGGCGCGCTAAGTTCCAATGGACTACTGAAGGCTGCCGTACCCATGAATAACGTCCGCCGGTATCAGTGGTATTACACACATAATCAATTTTGAAGTTATCTATAAAGGCATACGGGCCGTAATCAATGGTTAAACCCAAGATAGACATATTATCGGTATTCATCACCCCATGACAAAAGCCTACGGTTTGCCAATGGGCCACCATGTGCGCACTACGGCGCACCACTTCCCTAAACAGCGCCAACACCAAATCACTATCAGAGGTAAGCCCAGGCGTTCCGCACTGGGGATAAAAGTGATCTATCACGTAATGCAATAACTGCTGCATCTGTTTAGGCCTATGGGCCCAATGCTCAAAAGAGCCAAAACGTACAAAACTAGGGGCTATACGTGAAACTACCGCAGCCGTTTCTACCGTTTCTCTATAAACTGGATCATCCGATACCACTAAAGATAAAGCATCTGTAGTGGGCACGCCTAAGCCGCGCATCGCATGACTGGCTAAATATTCACGTATAGACGAACGCAGTACAGCTCGACCATCACCCATACGTGAATAAGGGGTAAGCCCCGCTCCTTTCAGCTGTATTTCCAACGCGCCCTGAGCGGTTTCAATGGCACCTAGCAAATGCGCTCTGCCATCACCTAACTGCCCAGCCCAGTGACCAAACTGATGGCCGCTATAAACAGCGGCCAACGTTTTACCTGCAGGCAAAGGCTGATTGCCCGCCATCATTTGTACGAACTCATCGCTTTTTAACTGCTCTTTGGTGAGACCTAGCTGGGCGGCCACGTGTGGATTTACATGCAGTAAACGGGGTGAATTTAAACCTTGAGGCTCTAAACGTGTATAAAAAGCGCTGCCTAGTTCATCGGCAAATTGATTACTCACCGTCAGTGAGCTAAATAAAGACATAACAGTTAATCCTTGGGTGTAGAAACAGAGGCTGCCAGCGCCGCTTTTTTACGTTGTTTGGCGGCTTTTTTAGAAGGCCATAGATAAAACATGGCACATAGATAAAAGATCAAAGATAAGCCAGTTTCAATTAATGCCATATATACCGAAAGTGAGTTTGGGTCTGACCAAGCCCGGGTGACGCCTTCCATGAAATAAAGCAAAATAAGCATAGATGACCACTGTAAGGTATAAACATTACCTTTCAACACCCCTCGTAAAGGAAACAATAAAGGCACCACTTTGAGTACTAACCAGGATCCGCCAGGCCGTATAGGCGCTAAAAACAGCTCCCACACTAAACAAAGCACAATTAAGCTAATTAACGCAGCAGCAGCCACATAAGATAGAATGGGGTTTAATTTAGGTTTCATCCTAGTATTATCAATGATCACAGAGTATTTATGAGTACGAATACACAAACGAGTACGAATATACAAACAGCAAATGCTGAGCCCACATGGTGGAACAAGACTAAGGAGAGCGCAGGTTTTATTATACAGCGCCTCATACAACGTAATCTTACGCAAGTTGCCTCTAGTCTAACCTTTACCACCATTTTGGCGATAGTGCCATTACTGGCAGTTGTGTTAGCTTTGTTTACAGCCTTTCCTCTATTTAATGAGTTTAGGGATGCTCTACAAGGTTTTTTAACATCTAACTTAATGCCTGAGGTAGTGTCTGCAAATATCATGGAATATTTGAACCTCTTTGCAGAAAAAGCATCCAGTTTAACGGCTATTGGCAGTTTGTTTCTGATAGTCACTTCCATCATGCTGCTTTCTACCATTGATCAAACCTTTAATGACATTTGGTTAGTAACAGAAAAACGCCCTATAGGACAACGTATTTTAGTGTATTGGGCTGTGGTGTCTTTAGGGCCAATATTAGGTGGTGCTAGCTTGTGGGCCAGCAGCATCCTGGCTCAGGAGTCCATGGGCTACATAGGAGACCTTTCTACACTGCTCACCTTCACTCTATCACTACTCCCTTTTCTCATCACCACTGTCGCTTTTACCGCTCTTTTTGTGTATGTGCCTAACTGCAAAGTGAAATGGCTCGATGCGTTAGCAGGCGGCTTAGCCACGACGATTGCCTTAGAAATACTCAAACGTGGTTTTGCATTTTATATTGCCAAGTTCCCGACTTACACTTTGATTTATGGCGCCTTTGCCATTGTGCCTATTTTTTTAATGTGGATTTACCTCTCTTGGTTAGTGGTATTACTGGGCGCTAGCTTGGCGGCTATTTTGCCTAATTTACGCAGCCGTAAATGGGTAACGAATCAATATGCGGGTGCAAAATACATAAACGCCATTTCTATGCTTGCGTTATTATGGAAAAAGCGAAACCACACGCCCATAGGGCTTAAGCTAGATGAAATCAGCCAAGCGTTAAAACGTGATTCCTCCGAGCTTTCTCCACTACTAGAAACTCTCAAAAAACACGATTACATTGTAAATACTATGGTTAATGAGGAGGAAAGATGGGTATTAGCTTGTGATCCTGCTACCACTCCCTTGGCCCCTTTGGTGGATACGCTACTCATAGACCGCGCTCAAGCAGACAACCCCACTGCTGAAAGTATGGTGGCTTTTATTAATGCAACCATGGCTAACCCTGCCATCAACTTAGAAACCTTACTAAGCAATCCTGATAAAATAGTGCAACTTAGTGAGCAAATACAACAACAAACGCGTAATGCAATTCAAGATTTAGGAGATAGTTATGCTAAAGGTCAGTGAAATACTACGTGTAAAGGGCAATATTCTTTACACCGCTAACCCAGATATGCCCATTAATAGAGCGATGGAAATCATGAGTGAGCAAGATATAGGTTCTTTAGTGGTAATGGATCACGGTGAATTAGTCGGTATGGTGACGTTTAGAGAGATTATTCGTCATTTACATACCAAAGGTTGTGAAGCCAGTCATTACACCATTCGTAGCATTATGAATGATGCCCCTATTAGTGTTACGCCTAATACTAATGCCGATGAAGTACAGCGTTTAATTTTAGAAAAGCATGCACGTTACTTACCGGTCATGGATGGTCCAGTACTACAAGGTGTTATTTCTTTTTATGATATTGCCAAAGCCATCGTAGAAGCTAAGCAATTTGAAAACAATATGCTCAAAGCCTACATACGTGACTGGCCTACAGACCGAGTTGAAAGCTAATGGGTAATAGTTAAATGGCTTATTTATCAACTCAATTTGAGCTTATGTTGCCGGTAATCCAGGCTCCTATGGCGGGCGTTTCTACCGTGGCTCTAGCTGCTGCGGTTAGTGAAGCGGGAGCCTTGGGTTCTTTGGGTTTAGGACATGTATCTACAGCCCACGCCCGAACACAAATACAGGCTCTAAAAGCTGTAACAGATAAACCGTTTAATGTTAATTTCTTTTGTCACCAGCCGGCACAGCCCTACCCCGCTATAGAGCAGCAGTGGTTGACCTTATTAGAACCTTATTTTGCTGAGTTTTCGGTAAGGCCTCCAAAACACTTACAGGCTTCCTATCAAACGGCACTACAAAACCCCGAGCTTATAGATATGCTGTGTTATGAGCGTCCTGCTGTTGTTAGCTTTCACTTTGGTTTGCCTGAACCTGTCGCCATTCAAGCCTTAAGGCAAGCAGATATCCAAATTTGGGGTTGTGCTACCAATCTTTCTGAAGCGTTAGCTTTACAGCAAGCGGGCGTAGATGCAGTTATAGCTCAAGGTATAGAAGCCGGTGGGCATCGCGGAGTATTTGATCCAGCCCCAAATCAAGACCAAGCGATAGGTCTTCTGGCTTTGGTGGCTTTACTTCAACAGCACTTAACCATACCTATTATTGCGGCAGGCGGTATTATGAATGGCGCTGGTATTGCCGCAGCCTTACAATTAGGTGCTGATGGTGTGCAAATGGGTACTGCTTTTATCTTATGCCCTGAATCAGCAGCCGATACAAACTACAAAGCCACTTTGCAAAGTGCAGCCGCCTTAGAAACAGCGATTACTGCAGTAATATCAGGACGACCCGCTCGTGGTATTAAAAACCGTATGCATAGTGAAATTTCAGAGTTTAGCGATTCTCTACCTGACTACCCTATCGCATATAGCGCTGCCAAAGCGTTGCATGCCGCTGCAAGCCAGCAAGGCAATCATGACTTCGCTGCCCACTGGGCAGGCCAAGGTGCCCCCTTAGCAAGAGCACTTCCCGCTAGGGATTTAGTTCGCCTGCTTAGCGCTGAGTTAACGGCAGCACGGAGTCAGTAAGGTGGTCTTCAGACACTGCTGCCTGCTGCAGTTGCTGCCAAGCCTCTAAAAGCACATCCGCATCATTACGTGCCATTTGCTGGGGGTCAGATAAATAGCGGCGCCATTGGCGTGCGCCCTTTCTGCCGTGGGCCCATCCAAGCATAGCTTTAATGATTTGGCGTGGCCTAGTACCACTAGCCATTTCAGTTACTAAATACTCATGCATGCGCTGAACTATGGCTTCTTCACTTAAACGCTCTACTTTGGGCCAAATCACATCGTGCATTTGACTCAATACTGCCGGCGTATGCCACGCCGCACGCCCAATCATCACGCCATCAAAAGTTGTTAAATGCGTGCTTACTTCTGCAGCTGTATTAATGCCCCCATTCAGCACAAAAGTAGCGTCAGGAAAATCGTGCCGTAGCTGCGCTGCCATGTCGTAACGTAATGGCGGTACATCACGATTTTCTTTAGGAGACAACCCTTTTAAAACAGCATTACGCGCATGCACAATAAATACGCGCACGCCTACGCTATGAAGTATACCTACGAAATCATGGACAAAATCATAAGAATCGTTATAGTCTAAGCCCATACGGTGCTTAACTGTAACAGGCACACTCACTGCATCCTGCATGGCTTTAATGCAATCCGCCACTACTAATGGCTGACTCATCAAAATAGCACCAAAAGAGCCTTTTAAAACACGATCAGACGGGCAGCCACAATTAAGATTAATCTCATCATACCCCCATTGCTCACCGAGTTTTGCACTGTAGGCTAAAGCATCACGATCACTACCTCCTAACTGCAAGGCTACAGGGTGTTCACTACTATCAAAGTGTAAATGACGCTCTACATTACCGTACTGTAGAGCTCCTGTAGTAATCATCTCGGTGTAAAGACGAGCATTAGGCGCTAATAGCCGATGAAAATAGCGGCAGTACCTATCTGTCACATCGATCATGGGTGCCACGCATAATGCCCACGGACTCGGCTCAGGTAAAGGATTAGATTGGCTTAGAGCGATATTTGAATGTAGACTCACAACATACCTATATATATTGACCTATAATAACAAGCTGCTTGGCTAGGCCTGTATTTTTTAAATTAACTACTGAAACAACACCATGGCTGTTTTTACTCCTGTCAGCGACGCCGATGCGCGCACTTTATTACTTCACTACGAGCTGGGTGAACTACTCTCCTTACGAGGCATAAGTGCCGGCATTGAAAACACTAACTATTTTTTAACCACCACTACCGGCGAATACGTACTTACGCTGTTTGAAGTATTAAACCATGAA
The DNA here is from genome assembly GCF_057475285.1 of Paenalcaligenes sp. DL 309. Taxonomy (NCBI): domain Bacteria; kingdom Pseudomonadati; phylum Pseudomonadota; class Betaproteobacteria; order Burkholderiales; family Alcaligenaceae; genus Paenalcaligenes; species Paenalcaligenes sp. DL 309. Next base: position 156,311 of record NZ_JBYBKW010000005.1, on the reverse strand, counting down.
CAGCTACCTTTTTATATAGAGCTTATGCACCATTTAGCTCAAAAAGGTCTGCCTGTGCCTTCACCTCAAACCTTAAAAAATGGCAAGCGCATTACTACACTACACAATAAACCTTGTTCTATTGTGACACGCTTAACAGGCAGCTTTGTGCCCGAACCCAATGCTGCGCATTGTGCTTTAGCTGCACGCACGCTAGCGCAAATGCATTTAGCCGCCCAAGACTACCCCCTCTCTCAGCCTAATTTACGTAGTTTACCTTGGTGGGAAAAAACGATTCCAAACCTACTGCCTTTTTTATCTGAGAGTCAAACAGAACTCATCCAAAGCGCTCTAGCCGAACAACAACAGTTCTTTACTAGCAATATATACAAAGAGCTGCCCACTGGGCCCGCTCACTGTGACTTGTTTCGTGATAATGTATTATTTGCTGGCTCAGCAGAACAACCCGTAATGGGCGGATTTATTGATTTTTACTTTGCAGGGTGTGATGCGTGGATCTTTGATATTGCAGTCAGCGTAAATGACTGGTGTATTGAGCGTGATACTGGTAAGTTTAAACCCGCTTTACTAACGACATGGCTACGAGCTTACGAAGAAGTACGCCCTTTCACTATGGCAGAAAAAACCGCATGGCCTACTATCTTACAAGCGGCCGCACTGCGTTTTTGGGTATCTAGGCTCTATGATTATTTTATGCCCCGCCCAGCTCAAAGCCTCACTCCACACGATCCCACTCACTTTGAGCGTGTACTTTATCAACGCCGTCAGTACCCCTGCTCCTTCAATGAATTGTTAGCTCAGGAATAACACATCACTATGCAAGCAGCACATTTACCTATGAGTTACGGCGGGGCTTGGCTAGTACAAGGGTGGGCTATATTTAAGCAACAACCCATGGCCATGCTTTTCTGGAGCCTTATGACTAGCTTACTAATTAACATTAGCTATTTGATCCCTTTAGTGGGGCAACTAGCGTTAATTATAGCTACCCCTGCCTTAGGCTTTATTGCTTTAAATGCCTGCTTAAATATAGAACGTGGCAAGTCCATGTTACCCAATATGTGGCTAGCTCCTTTGAAAAAAAAGGAAACTAGAGCAGCTCTCTTTAAATTAGGAGTTGTCTATCTAGGCTTTTGTTTATTAGCCGGCTTCGTTTCTGTATTACCCTTTACCAATAGTATTATGGCCGCTATGTCAGGTGATACGATGGAACCTACGCAAGTCATGGCGGCGGTACGAACTCCTTTCATACTCTTTGGTATTTTATACCTTGGTATTTCTATATTATTTTGGCATGCTCCCGCCTTAATGGGTTGGTATCAGATTCCTCTTAAAAAGGCGTTGTTTTATTCCATGGTGGCTTGCTGGCGCAATAAAGGAGCCTTAATTGTATTTGGTATTGCCTGGGCAGCCATTTATTTTGCCTTACAGTTTATAGCAAATATGTTATTTGCTACCTTAGAGCCTTCGTGGGCTTACTTTTTACTCATGCCATTAAACCTCTTAATGATGGCTGTGCTTTATAGTAACTTTTACCCTATTTTCCGTAGTATTTTTGGCCAAAACAATCCACCTCCCATGCAATAGTACGCCTTAACCAATCTCTATGTAATAACGCCGCCTGCTTCTGGTGGCGTTTTTTATATGAGCTCATTGTGGTTTCTATGACCCCATAGGCACCTTGATGCCAAGAAAACCGATTAGGCTTTAAATAACGCCATTCAGTTAGCGCCCTGCCTTCACTATCTACAAAAAGCAACCAAAGAGGCACGGCTAAGCCCATACTATGCACCGCTTGACAACGTGGGAAAAAAAGCCAGTGCTGAGAATGCTGTGTAGCAAAACGATGCCAGCCATAACTACGCGCCCAAAAACCTTTGGCCTCATAAATATTCGTCATCGGTTGTAAGATTATAAACTTTGCGATAATTGAAAAAATAACGGATAGCCAATGACTAGAAAAGTGCAAGGGAAAATACACACTACTAAGGGCAACAACATTTTAACGGGAGCTTCTAAAGCTTTCTTTTCAGCGCGTAAAAACCGATCCTGACGCCGTTGTTCGGCTTGCTGCCTTAATAAAGGCCCTAAACTGCCTCCCAACTCAAATGATTGCTGCAGGGCAGCTACAAAAGCATGCGCCTCGTCAAGATCCGTGCGTTCAGCAAAACGCGTAAACGCCTGCTCACGGCTTAAACCAGTACGCAAATCATCAAGCGTAGTCTGCAAATGACGCCTTAAAGCATGCGGTGGTAACTGCCTCACACAAATCTGCAAAGCACTTAAAATCCCCATGCCAGCCTCTATACTTAACGTAAGCAAATCCAGCATAAAAGGGAAATCACGCTGTAGCTGTAATTGTTGTTGTTTTATACTGTGACGCAACAAAGACACAGGATACCAGTATAGCAATACACTTAATCCCAGATGCAATGGTAAAGCAGATAAGAACCCAACACCTATCCACCCAAGCAGGGCTACACTAAAAACAAAGCCAAGCATAAAAGCCAAGCATTGCTGTGCAAACACCTGTTCAACATGCGCTACATTCTGCCCCGCTTGTGCTATTAAATGCTGTAAGCGCTGCTTGTGACGCCAATTTAATAAAGGCGAGGTAACATAAAGCCAATAATTCCACCAAGGCGTAAACCAGCGTGGAGGTTGCTCTGCAGTCAGCGCTGTTTTATTTTTATCTTGCCATAATAATGGCCACAACAACCCAGCAAACAACATCACAATAAGCACGACGATAAACAATAAGCTTAAAGCTAACCACATATTGCCACCTCTCTTTTTCACTTAATTAAAGTTAAAGGCTGACATTCACAATTTTACTGATAAGCCACAATCCAAATAACTCCAGAACTACCATAAGTCCTAATATCATTTGTCCTGAGCGCTGCTGCCATAAGGGAGCAATAAGCTCGTAATCAATCACATACAAAGCCCCGCCTACTAATACAGGCAATAAAGCCATGACCCACGCTTGCAAACGCCCTTGAGCAGTTAAGGCACGTATGCGTCCTTCTACATAAAGCCGTTTACTGATGGTCTGTGCCATACTTTCAAATAACTCGGCCAAACCACCCCCACTCTGACCTGCAACGGTTATGGCGGATTTAAACAAACTGCTACCCTCACAAGGCATGCGTTTATATAATTGCTCTAAGGCTTGCTCTAAACCAATACCCATGCGTTGCTCACGCAACAATAACCCCATTTCTTGAGACAAAGGAGCGTGACTTAAGGGGGTAATGCGTTGCATAGCTACCCCTAAACTACTACCCGCACGTAAAGCGCCGGCTAAAGCCAATAAATAATCAGGAAATTGCTTTTCAAAGTGCATTAAACGCCGTTTTTTTAAAATACGTAAATACAAAGGCCATAATAAAAAACACCCTAAAACGACTAGAAATACTAATACAATCCTCGCTCCTAAAAGCCATAAAATAAATAACAATACGAGTAATATGGCCACAAAAAACTTAAATACTTCCTGACCTCGCAAAAAAACAAAACTCGCTGCAAAATGATGTTCAGAGCGTTGTTCAAACTGCTTTTTTTGCTGCTGACTAAGGCGCCACAACCAAGGGGGCACATACCACATAAAAACTGTTATTAATAAAAAAAATAGTATTAAACCTAGAAACAACCACATAACAACACCTCAATCTAGAAACGCATTATCAAACCAATGCGCTTCTAGGTAGCGGCTTTGTTCTGCAAAGCACTGAGGAAACAGGCCGGCTGCCGTAAAACGCCGTTGCTGCGGTTCAAAAGAAAATAAATCTTGTGTTTGTATACGCCCACTCTCTATTCCCGTAATCTCACTGATACTGCTAATTACACGCCTGCCGTCAGCTAAGCGAGCTTGCTGCACTATGATTTGTATGCCTGAGGCAATATGTTCACGCACAGCAACTAGTGGTAAATCCATGCCTGCCATTAAAATAAGCGTTTCTAAACGTGCCAAAGCATCACGTGGGCTATTAGCGTGTAGAGTGGTAAGTGAACCTTCATGCCCGGTATTCATGGCGGCCAACATATCAAAGGCCTCCGCCCCTCTGCACTCACCCACCACTATACGATCTGGCCGCATACGCAAGGCATTGCGCACCAAATCACGTATGGTGACTAAGCCTTTGCCTTCACTATTACTAGGTCTGGCTTCTAGACTCACTACATTACCCTCTTGCAACTGCAGCTCTGCTGCATCTTCAATGGTAATAATGCGTTCAGAAGCCGGAATGTAATTCGATAAAATATTCAATAAAGTGGTTTTACCACTGCCCGTGCCTCCGGCCACCAGAATGTTTTTCTTATGCTCTACCGCGGCTTTTAAAAAAGAAGACATGGCTGAGTTCAAGGCCTGAAAATTTAACAAATCCTCCAAATCTAAGCGTTTTCTACTGAATTTTCTAATGGTTAAACAAGGGCCAGTGATCGCAATAGGGTTAATTACCGCATTAACGCGGGAACCATCTTTTAAACGCGCATCTACCATAGGCCAGCTATCATCTATACGCCGCCCTAAAGGGCTAACAATACGGTCTATTACCGCTAGCAAAGCCGATTCGCTACTAAATGCATAAGGGCTCAGCTCGCATTTACCTTGGCGTTCTATATATATTTGCTGATGCCCATTAACCATTATTTCACTAATATCCTCTTGCTCTAATAAGCGCTCTAAAGGACCTAGACCAATGGCCTCATCTATAACAGTACGCAGTAAATCCTGTTGATCAATATTCGAATCTATGGGTTCTTCAGCCAGTATTTGAGCTAAATGCAGCGATACTTGCTCACGTAAGTCTTGATCAGATAACTCTTCTATGTCTTTACGCCGCAAATCCAAAGCTGCCACCAACTGTTGATGTAAACGTTTTTGTAATAAGAGTGATGGTTTACTTATGTTATTAATAACGATTGATTCTTGAGCTTGTAATGTCTGCTTAATAACCGATTCTTGCGGCTCTAACTGCACCACCGATAACAAACAAGGTCCAATCACAATTTGATCTGCCACGGCTAAGGGTCCATATCGACTAATGCGCTTTCCATTCACAATGGTGCCGTGCAGACTACCAAAATCTTCTATATACACCGCTTGACCTTCTATAAAAAAACGTGCGTGCTGCTTAGCTACCCGCCAACCAGATAAGATTAATTGATTTATGGTGTGATCTTTACCTATGCATAAAGGTAAGACATAACATTGCTGCTGTTTATGCCCATTTTGATAATGCAACTCAAGGTGTAGGCGCATGACTGTCTCCCGTTGTTTGCCACTGAGAACCTTCTCCAGCCCAAGGATTCCAGCCGCTTTTAACTGTATTCACTGTATTTTCTAGAGAGGTGTTATTTGCCAAAGGTACATTCAGTACGGGTTGTGTAAAAGATTCCTGCACGATGTGTTGAGCGCGTTGCGCACGCTGCTGTATCCCTTCATGCTGTGCATCTACTAATACAGGCGTCACAAAAATAGCCAGTTCCGTTTCGTTGCGTTGATAACGTTTCGATTTAAAGAGCGCCCCTAAAATAGGCATATTGCCCAAGCCGGGTACAGCATTCACATTTTCGGCCATATCTTGTGAGATAAAACCTGCAAGTACTAAGGTTTGGCCAGACTGCACGTTAAATTCGGTGCTCGCACGCCGCGTTTTCAGTGAAGGTCCAGTGGGAATAGATAAACTGGGATCTATGGAACTCACCTCCACATCCACATGCGAGCGAACAGCCCCATTATTTTCTAAAAAAGGAGTGATTTTTAACGAAACACCATAAGGCTTAAAAGAAGTATTGCTATTGCCATTATTATCGGTAGTGGAATAAGGTACTTCCCCCCCTGCTAAAAACTCAGCCGTAGCACCACTGCGAGCCAAAAGCTGAGGTTGAGCTAAAACCACCGCTTGACCACTCTGAGTCATTGCCTTAATACGCGATGACAATAGAGCATTTAAGCCAAAATAGCCTGCCATGGCGCCTGGTTTATATGGCATGGGCATCACTAATTCTCCGGGTCTATCAAGTAAGCGGTGACTGCCTGCGTCCCAGGCAGCACCTATATTAAACCCACCCTCACTTTGATCTGCCCATTGCACCCCCAACTCACGCATAAAATTACGTGGCAGCTCTAATACCTGTACATCTAATAACACCATGGGCTCCCACGGCATAGAGCTACTTAAATCTACGATTTGTGCATAACGGCTTTTTAACTCTTCTAATTGCTGCCTATGATGGGCACTAAGCTGCTCTCCTTCTACCACTACGGTATCGCCTACTTCAGTTACCGTCAGCTTAGGTATACGCTGTAAAAGCTGTTTAAGCTCAGACAAGGCATGTTGCTCACTGGGCTCTTTGACTTGTATTTGATAGCTTTGGTGCTTCCCGGAAACAAACCAAATCGTTAAGCTACTGCTGCCTGTATTACGTGCAAAAACTAACACCTCCTTATCATCTGAAGTTACGGCATTAATCACATGGCCATCACCCACTGCCACGCGTGCCACATTAGGTATTGATAAAACCCGCATCTCTCCTACTTGTAATTGCCATTGGGTCTGTGCACCTACTAGCGTTGGCCAGCACATAAAACACAATAACCAAAAAAACCGTAAACTCCATCTAGTCCAGTAATGCATGGCTATCCTCATACTGAAAACTTAACTGCTCGGGCGTATCTATATCTAATAACGCGCTACGAGGGGCAACTGGCGTAGCATCTAAACTACGTACGTGTCTGCTAGTTTTATTACCGTATATAATCGGTACGGTTTTAAATTCAGCATTCGGTTTATTTACGCCCAGTAAGGTAGCCAAATCCCCTCGCACTGCTTTATTAGACAGTCTGGCATCATGCGGGTTACGCAACATCGCCGTAATGACTCCTGTTTGTCTAGCAGCCACCAGCTTGGCACCATCTTCCGGTGCCAAATCAAAAGTCACTGTGGCATAGTGCCCTCCGCTCTCTATAGGCATATCCACCGTACTCTCATCAGTAGCCAACACCAAAACACCCTGTAAGAGCGGCGCCGTAATTTTACGGCGCTGATGATCAAAACTCACATACAAATCCACTAAATCACCCGCTTGTAACAAACCTGCCAAGGAGTTAATTTGATCTACTGGCATGGTGATAGCTCTACGCCCTGCAGCCAGTCGAGTGGAAAAGGCATCAGCCACAATTTGTGAAATATGTATGGGCAATATCATATCGCCCGCTGTCACCTCGCCGCGTAAAGCCATACCTATTACTTGCTGATACTGTGTGGGACTTAAGCTATTAGTGGCCACAGCAGTTTGAGGAAAAGAACGCACGGCTAAATGCTCTTCGTGCAACACAGTGCCCGCAGGTAAATTAAAAGCGGCTACCACTCTATCTACCGTGGGCTGCTTAGCCTGCTCTTCAAGCCGTTGACTTTGTTGCTGTAAATACCTGTAACCTGACCAAGCAGCTAAAGCTCCACACAACACACAAAACACTAACCAAACCAAAACCTTATGATGCGCAGCAAACTGTTTCATTGTTTACCTCTTAATTGATTAGGCCACCACAATACATGCCATAAACCCAGCTGAGAATCCTCCCAAAACCAAATTTTCTGCAAGCCCTTATGCCATTGACACCATTGCCCTCGCTGACAAGATGCACCTTGCCAAGCGTACTGCAACAGACGTGTATTTAGCTGCTGCCATAACTTTTGACTCCTGCTTTTAGGCTTCAATAAAACATAGAGTGGCTCATCTATCGTATTTTCATCCACATTACCTATGCTCCAACTATTTTCATAAAGCCCAGTAAACAAAGTGGTGGGAACTAAAGTAGCGGTAGAGTTTTGAGTATTCACTAAACTCATGATAGAAAACCAACCCACCGTACCGTGGGATTGCGCTGATAATAAAAATAAATAATGGCTTTTTGTCGGTTCATGATCAAAACTAAGTAACCATGCTGAGGCCAAACGTTGCACTCGTAAATTTATCCCAGCAGCATGTTTTTGAATCTGTTGTGCCACAATAAACACATCGTGTTTACTGCTAAAACGTTGACTCGATAACTTCTGCCCTTGCCATTGCCAACGTTCCAGAGGTTGCCATTGCACAGGTAAATCAGTAAATGTTGGCAACTCCTGAGAAAAAGCAGTTGGTAACAAAAAAACATACATTAAAAAAAATCCAAAAAAATCTTTTACACCGTTTAATTTCATGGCTATCCCCTTAGTTGCCGTGAAAATGATGGGCTGGCACTGATTCCTGCCAAGGGCGTAGCCAATCTGTACTGGGTGTTTTACGCCCCCAAGCCGCATCTACTGGACTTACTACTGGCTGCAGTGTTTTGATGGCTCTTATTGAGTTTCTTTGAGCATATTTCCATAAAGAAGTACTCGCCTCCAAACGCTTCACTATTTGCTCATCAGAATTGGCATGGGCAGCCCCCACCCATATGCTAGTTTGACTTTGTAACTGCATGCCTTCACCTTGTGCCGTACTTTTAAATCGCCACCGCTGCGCAGCGCCTAATAGTCCTTCTTGCTGTGCTAAATCTAAAAAATGGTGTGGTGCTGGCATCACGCCTAAGGCCTGTTGCTCCGTGTACTCTTGATGAGCAATAGGGCTATAAAGCCCCGCCAAATAAGCTATGGTTAACTCTCCCTGCTTTTGCTCTAACTCGTAGCTATGACTATACTTAAACGCTTGTAAAGCCGCATGGTGCTGAGTTTGCAACTTAACTTGCTGCCAACGCTGTAACCACAACAACCCCCAAAACAGCATTAAAATAGCCACTATACTCACTAGCATTTCTACAATTGCCTGACCTCGCTGCGATATTTGTGTCATAGCCCTGCTCCTACTAACTCTTGAAAACGCTGCTGCCATGCCGGCTGCTGTAACCTCGCCTGCCAAAAGGCATGAAAAAGATTGTTTTGCTCTAGTTGCTGATCACTGCGTATCGTAGGCCGTATAAAATAACTTTCCGCCGCACTTTCACTTAATAACCATTGCTCTCTAGGTCCTTTTAGTCTTAAGCGGGTTTCAAAACGCACGGTAGTATTAGGTGTTAGGGTGTCTAAGTACTGGCTTAACCCTTTGCCCTGCCATTGCACTTGATCTTTTTTTGCCCACGAAGTAGCTAAAGGATTACTACTACCAGTAAAAATATTCCAATTGGTTTTTTCTTGCACCCAGCGCCAGAAATCTTGTTGTGAAAAATCCGCAGGAGCTTCATCGCTATAACTACCCGCTGGCAGTTGCTTAGATTGGCTGGGAATCCACGCCCAACCCATGGGGTATTCTCTGAAATAACAACCTATCCACCGATTAGAGCGCAAGGCATGAAAAGATTGGGTGTCTTGAGCTTGCCACTGCCCTCGCTCATCTAATTGCGTTTGCCCTCTACGCCGGAGCTCATGGCGTTTATGCGGACAGCGTGGATCAACCACCCAAACATTGCGGGCGGTATGATTACGATTAGCTAAAAAGTCGTAATGCTCTACTAAATGCATTAACCAAGGGCGTAAGGATTGGGCTTCCTGCCAACTTACATGTTCTAACCAGTTATCGTTATTAATTTGTAACTGTGTCTCTTTGCTGTGAGGGTTAAAATCGTATTCGGGATAATTATCTTGTAATACCTGCCGAATCACATTTTCACGCCATTGAGGTAACTGACTATAAATGGCATGACTAGCGGGCTGTAGTATGGCAGCACTAAAAGCATCGTGCTGCCTAAACGCCTTACCTAAACTGCCACTAGCTAAGGCATGTACCTGAGACCCTGTAGCCAAAGTTGCCGCTCTATAGGCCGCTCCATGCTGTGGCCCAAACATCATAGTAATCAAACTGGCGGGCGGATTACCCATTCCTACACGCGTGGCCTCAGTATCAGCAAAATGCGCCCAAGAAGCCATAGTAATCACATGTGCCATGGCCACTTGATGGCCAGTATAAGCACGATTTAAATACGCAGCATAGTTTAAAGCCTGTGCTTGCATCAGAGCGCCACTATAAGTGGCTGCATCTAAAGCATGACGCTGTCGAACCACAGCCGTATTAATCAGGCCCACGTAAAAAAAACGTACCAGCACTAAGCTAAGTAAGAGGGCAAACACCAACCCCAAGGCCAATACCTGTCCTCGTTGTGTTTGCTGGGCGCTAAGCCGTAGATTTCTCATCATTAGCGCTCGTTTTTACTGGCCACCGGCTTGTGCTGCATTACCCGTGAAGCTTTGCAAACTCTTCGCGTCTGTTTGTACCGTACTTAGACTAGCCGCATCTTGGGCTTTCTGTGATTCAGCCGTACCATCTTCACCCGCTAATTCTTTAGCCATGGCGGCGGTTTGTGATCGGACCACTTGCCCAAAAAGCTGAAAAACAGCAATAGCGGCAATAGCCACTAGGGCCACAATAATGACATACTCCACCATGCCTTGGCCCCGCTGTTTCTTATTGCGTATTTTTTTACTATTTGTGTTTTGCATTGTTATACCCTAAGTCTTAAAAAGGAATGAGGACTTAAAACTCAGTATGCAAAACTTTAATTACTCTTCCTATTCGTAAAAATCACAACAGACTAAATGCTCCTACTCGTAACACAAACACAAAAAAGACGCCGAAGCGTCTTTTTTCATAAGTATAGGAAATGAGGCACTGGCTAATTACTGCTCAGCCTTATAACGTTCTATGCTGCTACGAATTTCCTCTTTAGCGGCTGCTGCATCAGCCCAGCCTTCCACTTTGACCCATTTACCTTTTTCTAAATCTTTATAGCGCTCAAAGAAATGCACAAGACGGTCTAATTCTTCTTGTGGTAGATCATTTGGGTTATTTAAATGGCGATATGGAGGATAAAGCTTAGTCACCGGCACCGCCAATACTTTTGGATCACCACCGGCTTCGTCTTCCATGTTAAGCACACCAATCGCTCTACACTTAACTACAGCCCCCACTTGAATAGGAAAAGGCGATAACACTAATACATCAGCCGGATCACCATCTGCAGAAATCGTTTGCGGCACATAGCCATAGTTACAGGGATAATGCATAGCTGCTAACATAAAACGATCCACCATAATAAGGCCGGTGCTTTCATCAACCTCATATTTAACCGGATCGGAATTCATAGGAATTTCAACCACTACATTAAATTCTTCTGGCGCATTTTCACCATAGCCAAGTTTCGTTAAGCTCATTACTACCCCTTATATGAAAATTAAAATTAAAAATAAAAGTTAAATAAATATTAAACAGATTTCTCAAAAACTGTACTATCTACTGCACTCGCAGCCATGGGAAGTGCCTCATCTTTTAACTCAGGCTCTTCAAGTAAATGACCATCCACCAGCGTAGGATCATTATCCAAATCTGCAGCAGGTAGTAAACGCGTGGGCGGCATAATAGGCAAAGCTCCTAAGGCTAAAGAGGCAATACGCCAATGATGTGTCGCCTCCTCTTGACGACCTAGCACGTCATACAGCTGACCGAGTAAAGCATGTATACGTAGATCATTACGGATTTTCATGCTGCGTTTTAAATAGTGCTCCGCCTGCCCCCATAGCTGCCCGGTAATACACAGCCGCCCTAAGGTGGCTAATAGTGCGGGATCTTGAGGATGCTTTTGCAACCATTCTTCTGCTTTGCTTAAGCGTCGGCTGTAATCACCCTCTGGACAACTTGCGTAAGCACTAAGCAATTCAGGTACAAAATGCTGTTGCAAAGCCGACTCTAGGATTTTAGCGATCTCATCGTATTTTTCTTGCTGCCCTAAAAACTGGGCGGCGGCCAACGCCACTAACACACTATTTTTTTCCTCGGTACGCAAATCACTCCAAATGGTTTTAAACTGCTCTGGACTGGTTGCGGCTGTTATACGTTTAGCGGCAGCATACTCAATATAATTTAATGCCTCGGTTTTATCTATAGCGCTACGACGCAATAATAAACGGGTTAACTCATAGACTCGTTCATAATCGTTTTTTTGTTTATATGCTCGTAATAACAAACGCGTCGCTTGAAAGTTTCTGGTGCTCGCATCTTGTACGGGTTGCAGTAAATCAATAGCGGCTTGCGCTTGCCCTTGATCTAAGTGCATATCAGCTGCCGCCGTAGCATAAGCTAATTTTAAACGTCCATCATTACCCGCATTTTTACGTGCTAAATGTAGGGAGTCATCACGACGTTGATACTCTCCTAAATGCTGAGAAGCTTGGGCAGCTGCTAAACCTGCTACCACCTTGGCAGTTTTTGAGCGCGATTTGGCCAACAATTTAGATAACTCTTTCTCAGCTTGAGCATAACGCCCTTCAAGCACACTAATCCAACCATTTTGCAATAAATGTTGATCGCGTTGCTCTGCACGCCTTGAGCGCCAAATCTTAAAACGCTCTGGACTACCTGTGAGCCAAGATAAGAAACGTAACAGCGCATAAAGCACCACAAATAATGCAATTACTCCCAATACTCCAAAAGTAATAGAAAAACTTACATGCCAAGGTGGGGCTACGATGAGTACATTGCCGTTATGCTCACGTAAAACTAAGGCTAATGCCACAGCAGCCACAAAAACAATAAACGTCCAAATCCATGTTCTCATGGTTTACGCCTCCTGCTCAGTAGTAACTGTAGGCTCTACTTTGGGATCAGCTTCTGTGGGCTCTGCTGTTTGGTTGGTAGCTTCCTCTATTTCTTTGTTAGCCTCGGTTTCCATGTCGTCTTTTAACTTATTTTGATCGGCTTGCTTCAAACTTTCTATGGCCGCTAAGCTATTATCTAAAGAAGGCAGTTTCACATCGATATTTGTGTCTGCTAACTTAGTGGCTAAGCTAAGAGCACGTTGCGTTAAGGCTAAAGAGGGATCAAAACGCTGCTCTACTGCCGTAATAATATGGCCTAACTCAGTTTGCCAAACTGCGGTTTGTTTGGTCATCAAAGCCAATTGCGCCATGGTGACACGCAAACTTAGATTGTCTCGAAAACGATCTGCTTGATCTGCTGACATCAATAAAGCAGCACTGTCTTCTATACGTCTTATGCTAACAAATTGCCCTAAATCTTGACTAATAGTTTGCCAACCTTTATGGGTAAGGTCTGTAGCTTGATTTAATGTACGTTGCCACCATGGTGCATTTGGATCTATATCTTCAGATGCCAAATTCTCTGCCTTAGCAGACTCTAGCTCTGATGCTCCCATGCCATTACTGCTAGCTTGAGCACCATTAATGCTGCTATTTCTACTATCAGGCACATATAAAGGCGCTTCATTCAATAATTCTTTGAGACGATTTAACTGCGCGGTAACCGTAGCCACGTCTGCCACTTGCACAGCTCGCAGGCGATCTAAATCGCCATTAATAGTTTGCATCAACGTGGCTAAACTTTGCCTATTAGCATGAGCTAAGCGTGCTTGCGCCGTTTCTAAGGAAACAATGGCATTCGCCAAATTTCCACCAATCATTAATTGCTGTTGCGCTAAGGTAATAAGCTGCTCGATGTCATTTAACATAATGATATCTGAGTCAGAAGCCGACATGGTTTGCACGGCCACTTTAATATCATTGAGTTGCTCTGTGGTGTAGGCCAAGGTATTACTTAAACGTTGAATTTGTTGCGCTTGATTACGCGAAGCACTGAGAGCTTCATTGACTAGGCGCTCATTTTTTTTCGTTTGCTGCACTAGCGCCTGTAACTGAGAATCGTATTGATCACTCAACTGTTTTTGATTTTTTTGTATATACCATAAAGTACCACCCACTAATAAAGCAGCAGCAATAACTGTAAGAAGCAGTGGACCTGTGGCACTTTTGCTTTTATTAGTAGAGTTTGTCTTTGTCTGGACTGGATCAGTTTTTTTTACCGTAGCCTGATCCGCTTGGGGCGTATTATCGTTTTTATCTTTCATAACTCGATTAAAATCCGTTAAGCGTTAGTAGGTAGTGCTACCGATAACAGGGCCTCTAGCATAGCTGGTTGGCTAGGTGCGCATAAGGTAACTTGTGCGGCGATCTGCGTGCTTGAAAAGGCGGTTACGTCTTGTAAGCATTCTGCAATACGAGGATGAATTGCGACAAAATTAATTTGTAACCATGCCTGCAATAAACCTAAGTTGTTAATAGTAGTATATATGGCCTGCGTACTTTCTGAGCTACTTAGTAACATTGTGACATTTTTAGGCTGAGCTAAAGCCTGTCGTAAGTAGGTAATATCATTGGCACTCCATATTGCTGGTAGGCGTTCATAAATACAGCAATGTGTGAGTTTTTTATCTGCAGCTATTAGTTTATTACTCAACCATTCCCGCCCTTGCTGCCCACGCACTAACAATATCTGATCAAACTCAGCCAGTTGCGGCTGTAATAGCTCCCATAAAGCTTCCGAGTCTTGATAGGGATGATCGGCGGGTGGATGGATAAGCTGTACGCGATCAGCTAATCCAGTTTCGTAAAAGGGTTGAGCACTAGCAGCGCCTACTGTAGCAATACGCTGCTTAGCTGTAAACGTTTGTCCTACAGCAGCCAAGGCAGCCAAATAATAGCGTGCCGCCTGTGCACTCACAAACACCAGTAAATCAAAATTGACCGGTAAATAGTGAGTGGGCAACGCGGTGATGGTAGAACTCAAGCTCAATGCAGGTAGCACTAATGTATTTACGCCTTGCTCTTCTAAGGCAGTTGCTAAATCTTCATTTTTACCTTGAGGGCGGGTTAGTACTACCGTTGCCATCGCTTAGTCCTCTTCGGGTACGCTTAATTTAGCTAATATTTCGTCAGCTCCTTGAGCGATTAAATCTAAGCCTACTTGACGGCCAATCTGCTCTGCTTCTGCCACAGAACCGCGTAGTTCAGCTTTATAAACCACCGAAGCATCAGGTTCAGAAACTAAAGCACGTACCCAAATCTGATCACCCTCAACCACTGAATAAGCTGCTAAAGGTACTTGGCAAGATCCTCCTAACACACGTGTTACAGCCCGTTCGGCCTCTGCACGGTATGTGGATTCCTGACAAATTAAGGGGGCTAAGTATCTTTTTAAGTCCTCGCGATCCGCGTGGATTTCAATCCCTAAAGCCCCCTGGCCAGCAGAAGGTAAACTCTCATCCACCGATATAGAGGAACGAATACGCCCTTCTAAACCTAAACGACGTAAACCAACGGTAGCTAATATAATGCCATCGTATTCGCCCGCATCTAGTTTCCCTAAACGTGTATCTAAATTGCCACGTAAAGGTTTAATCTCTAAATGGGGAAAGCGCTCGCGTATTTGTGATTCTCGGCGCAGACTTGAAGTCCCTACTATGGCGCCCTCAGGCATATCTGCTAATGAATCATAATCATTTGAAACAAAGGCATCGCGCGGATCATCGCGTTCCATAATAACCGGCAAAGCAAAAGGCGCTGGCATATCATAGGGCACATCTTTAAGAGAGTGCACCGCGATATCAGCTCTACCATCTAAAATGGCTGTTTCTAGCTCTTTAATGAATAAACCTTTGCCACCGATCTTAGATAAACTACGATCTAAAATACGATCTCCTTTAGTGGTCATACTCAATAGTTCTACTGCACATTGAGGGTAAAGCTCTTTAAGGCGATCACGGACATGCTCTGCCTGCCACAAAGCTAAACGGCTGGCGCGCGTGGCGATAACTATTTTTTCTGGAGTTGACATACTAACCCGCAAAATAACGTGCAATGGCTGCACCAATTAAACCTAAGGCTGCCAAAATAGCTAAACCTTGCAACAAAGAAAGGCCTTCAGCCTTTTTTGTTTCTTTATCTGTTGAGTTCATAACGAATCTCCTTTCCTTTTTTACCAACCAATTTCCATCAGTATAAGACGAAATGAAGATTTATTCCCACTCAATAGTTATTAACACGTTTATTTTTCGGGTTCTCGCTCCCTCCACTCAAATCGGAAACAAAAAGATGGGCCGCTTTGATTTACGAGTCACCTCACGCGCAACCGAGCCAATGGTAACGGCGCTAACTCCTGAATAACGGCGCGAACCCATAATAATACAATCCGCATTAATACGGTTAGCTTCGGCTAAAATAGTAGCTCCTGCTTTTCCTGTCATTACTTTAATGTCTGCAACAGTGGCATGTTTAGTATCTTCTGACTCTAGAGTGGATCGAGTAAACTGCTCAAGGCGCTGCCTAAGCTCCACCATTGCTTCATTCAGTGTTGCATCCCTATAGGTGCCTAATACGGAGGTAGATATATAACGTTCGGCAAGATTTCGTCGCAAATACGCCGGCTCCTCGGTTACGTGCAATAAATGAATAGCCGCCCCGTATTTTTCGGCAATACTGATAGCAAAACGAAACACATCAGGCCCGTGTGGCCCCAAGTCTGTAGCATATAAAATATGTTGGATGTTGTATGACATGAAGCCTACTCCTTGCTTCTCAATGCAGACGTATTAGTCTCGCCCAGTAATGAAGAAAAATCCTGTCTCATCTTGGTAACCTAAGTCTCCCGTACGCAGCCAGCCATCATTCATTAGATATTTCTCAGTGGCTGCCGGATTTTTATAAAACGTCAACATGACATTATCACCTCGAACTAGTAGCTCTCCAATTTCACCACGATGTGCTTCTCGACCATTATTACGTACAACCATCACTTCATTTCTGTACGCTATTCCAGGAGAGCCGTATTTACTTTGAAAAGGAGGGAGGGGATTTGAAAGAATCTGCGCTGCTGTTTTTGTAGACCCCATGGTTTCAATCAACGGAATTCCAAATGTTTGCTCAAATTTTTGATGAGCATCAGTTTGCAATGGACTAGAGGCAGAGCGCCCAAAACGCACCTGTTTATAGTTGGCATTATTTAATACATTGCTTGGTTGCTCTTCATGACGGGCTAATAGATAATCAACAATCGTAGGTACGATGCTAAACCATGTGCATTTGTAGTCGCCTAATAAATCCCAAAAAGCACTATTACTGAAACGGTTAGGCATGACTACGCTACCCCCACTAAGTAACGGAGCCAAGACAGTAACTACCATTGCGTTTATGTAATAAAGAGGTAGCACACATAAAGCACGGTCTTCTGAGGATAAAGAATGGGCTTGAATCGTATTACGAGCCCCTGCTAGTAGATTACGATGAGTTAGTAATACGCCATTAGGAACACCATCTGTATTACTTGTGGTGTAAAGCAGTAAAGCCGGGGTGTCAGGCTCTATAGTAGGTAAAAGAGACGCTGGCTCTAGCTCCGTATCCCATTGCGGCCCCTCTTCTACATTGACTGCAATTACTTGTATGTCTGGGACATCAACACACAATGCACGTGCGCGCTCTAACTGCTGCTCTGAGGCAAATAAAATCTTAGCATCACTGTGTGTAAATACCTCTTTTAGCCTCTGTTCATCTTCAGTAATATCAAGCGGGACAGCCACACGCCCACTGGCCATAATCGCCAACAGTAATGATACAGTCCATTGACCATTCTCCATAAGCAAAGCAACATGGTCTCCTTTTTCTGCATCTATGGCATCAAGCTGTGCGGTTAGCTGCGTCACTCGTTCTTGAAGTTTTGCAAACGAGAGTTTCTCACCACTTTCTGGAAAAATCAAGAATGTTCTATCGTCCCACTTAGACGCTTTATTTCTAATCAATTGTTGAACTGTCATCGGTATTGTCTCCCGTTATAATGTGATTAGGCTATTTTCCTTGCGCCAATTTTTTTGCATCGATTTCCTCAAAAAGCTCCGCAATAAAGGCACTGCGCCGCTGCCACATCTCTTTCATTTCCTCTCGATCCATAACACGCATGGTGGCTCCGCCTTTTTTCATTTGTTCCACAACTTCTTCGTCATTGAACATTTCCACCATTTTTTCAGATAAATAATTAAGACGTTCCTCAGGAACTCCTGAGCGAGTCATCACCCCTCGAAAATTCACACTTTCATCATCAACGTCATAGCCCGACTCAATAAAGGTGGGTACATCAGGTAAAAAATCCTGGTTACGCTCCAGATCTGCTACGCCAATAATGTTTACTCGATCTTGTGTGCGATAGGCGTCTGAAAGATTATTAAATCCAGCCATAACTTGCTTACCTTGCACAAATCGCAGTGCATCCACACCACCTGCTGTGGGAATATATTTCAACTTAATGCCCGCGGCTTTCTCTAGCTGTAAGGCGGCTATGTGATGCCCCACGAATAGGCCTGCGCCAGAGACGGTCACTTTATTTGGGTTTTCTTTAGCATAACTGACTAAGTCTTCAATCGTTTTGAAAGGACTGTCTTTACCTACGATGAGCACCGCCGGGTCCGCTCCCCAGTTAGCAATTGGCTCCAAATTATCCACGTTGTAATAGATGTCATACACTAAGGACTGAGCAATAAAATGAGGTACGTTATAGGCGGCAATATCATGACCATCCTCTTTGCCTTTTTGCACTAAATAATTCCAACCGATCTGGCCCCCCGCACCGGGACGGTTAATAATGGCAATTGGAGCGCCTAAATACTCTTCCCCCTTTGCACTCGCAATACGAGCTTGGAAATCTGTGGCCCCCCCGCTGAATAAGAAACAATCATAGTCACTGGACTACTAGGAAAATCGTCGGCTAAAACTGCGGTTGTACTTAAGGTCAAGGCTGTTAGTACGCCCATACTTAAAATCGTTTTTTTAGACTTTTTAAAAAATCTTAATTGAGTTAGTTTTTTCATGCTTGTCTCCTGTGCCTTTGGAGGCGTTTATTTATATTTATACTTATATTTAGATCAAAATTAGATCAAAATACCATGTGGTATTTGAACGTTTAACAACATGACAAATATTAGATAAAGAACAGCGATAAAAACGAAGGAAATGGCCGCTGATTTCAGATACTGCCGTCGATTTAAGATACCGGGCGTGTAAATGAGGACTATGGTATAAAACGCAATAAATGAAGTTGCAAAGAAACCTAGCCACTCAGCTACCAGTAAAAAGCCTATTAGAATTAGCAAGGTAGGTAGTACCACCCCCCAAGGTATACGTTCTCCATCTGTAGTGATAATGGATTTTTTTGGAATAAACGTTAATGCCACCATAAAAAGTGCTAGGAACACCATGAACCCTGCTACAATTTTAGGAAACAAATACCCGGATCCCGCAGGAGAAAAAGTAAAGTAAGCCAAGCTTAACGTAATAAGCAAAGTAAAAACTACGGTCAGTTGATTTCGGCGAGTGCTCATCATAATGCCACCTCACTGTTTTGAATATCTTGCATCTCGCGCTCCCGCTGTTTGATACGTGCACGCGATTTAAACTCTGCATATGTGCTATATGCAATGGATAAAACACAAATGCTGATCAAGAGCAAATTCATTTTCCCGGTGAAGAAATAATGCAAGCCTCCGTCCATGGCGTCAGCAATCATTAACCCTTGTAAAAGGTTCGTTTCTGCGATGGGTCCCAAAATGATGCCAAGCACAACCGGCCCAGGACCAAAACCAAAACGGGAAGCAAAATACATCATAATGCCTAAGGTCATCATGATAATCACGTCAGAAACACTGTTTTGCACGCTATACGTCCCAAATACCGCTAAGATAACCACAGCGCCTGCCATATAGTGCTTTGGTACTCGAATCACGTATTTGCTAAAACCGGTAATATAAAGCCCAAATATCACCATTAGGAACTGGCTGACCAACATAGCACTCATGAACGTCCATGCTACGGGGGCATGTTCGGTAAATAAATCAGGCCCAGGAAAAAGACCTTGAATTAACAATCCACCCAGTAAAACTGCTGCCGTAGGACTTCCTGGAATTCCTAAAGAAAGCATGGGAATTAACGATGCACCCACCATGGCGCTATTCGCACTTTCAGAAGCAATAATCCCATCCGGCTCACCCTTACCAAAATTATCTGGATTATTACTAAATTTTTTTGTCTGATCATAAGCGATCAAACCTGCAATCTGACCTCCCGCTCCCGGAATAATCCCCACTAAAGTACCAATTAAGCTACCAATACCTAAAGCCCGGATACGGGTTAAATTTAAAATAAGTGAAGCCATAATCGAGCGCTTTTCCATTTTATACTCGCCACCACCCAGCTCTCGTCTAGCGGTTTCTACCATTTGAAACACCTGAGGAATAGCAAATAAACCAATGAGCGCTGGAATAATAGTAACGCCACCTTGAAGATGATCAGAGAACACAAAGCGCTCGGAACCTGATACGGGATTAAAGCCAATCATAGAAATCCAAATACCCACCGCCCCGGCGAGCAGCCCTTTCAATACAGAAGCACTTCCTAAAGAACCTATAACCGTAATACCCAGGATTGCGATCCAAAATAACTCCGATGGTCCGAAACCGAGTGCGAAGTTAATAAGGACAGGGGTTAAGAAAATTAATACTAATACGCCTATAACCCCTCCTACGCCAGAACTGATAAAGGCGTAATGTAGCGCCTCATTAGCACGCCCGCTTTTAGCCATGGGGTGACCGTCAAGCAACGTAGCAATGTTAGCGGGGGCTCCAGGTATATTAATTAAAATGGCGCTAACGGCTCCACCTGCCACGGTGGAAGTGTATAACACGCCTAATAAAACTAAACCTGACACGGGCTCCATCTTGAAAGTAAAGGGAATTAATAAAGCAACCGCCATGGTAGGACTAAGGCCAGGCGTAGCACCTAGAATAAGACCAACCACAGTTCCTACGATTAGTATCGCCAAGTTCCAGCCAATAAAAACTTGGGGTAGATATTCAAATAAATCCACATCTTTCTCCTTATTCCAAGCGTTGTGACTCGACTCTATAAGTGATGTCACTCGTTCTCTGGACTTTGATTGTCTCCGGCCTTACAAATTATTTACTACTAGTAGTCTAAGCTACCTTTATTTACTTACTACTATATGAAAATTTTCTTAAAAAAAGTCCCGTTTTTTAAGAAATACGCGCTTTATCAAAGCGCGTATTTCTTATGATTATCATCAGTGGGACTAAAATCACAACTCTAGTAGTTTTAAGCGCTGCACCTTCCCAGAAGGGCCCCGGGGTAGCTCATCAACAACTATATATTGACTAGGCGCCTTGTATCTCCCTAGCTCTGCCAAACAATGTTCTTTCATTGACTCGGCATCAAAAACCGCATCATCTCGCAATACCAAATACACCGCAATATCTTGACCGTAATCGGTATGTGGGATGCCTACGGCTGCCGCATCTAAAACACTGGGGTGCTTAACAACGGCCTCATCAATCTCACGCGGTGCTATATTCTCCCCTCCTTTGATAATTAATTCTTTAGCCCGACCAACAATATAATAAAATCCATCGCTATCCCTATAACCTATATCACCCGTACGTAACCAACCATCCGTAGTAAAGGCTTCAGCCGTTCTTTCAGGGTCTTTATAATATTCACTCATAATATTTGGACCAGATAAGATGATTTCGCCATGCTCATAATCCCCTAACTCTAGGCCTTGCTCATCAATGACTTTGGCTTGTGTTCCTGAAGGTTTTCCCACACTACCAAGGCGTCTTTGCTCAGGCTCATAAGGATTACTGAAGGCGGGTGCAGCCGTTTCTGTTAGCCCCATTGTTTCAATAATGCTAATTCCAAACCGTTCCTGAAAAGCTGCTAAATGATCAGGGGAAAGAGCAGCGGAAGCGGTTCGACAAAAACGTACCTGTGTTAGCTCTAGCTCTTTTTCCGAAACGGGTTCATTTAACAAATAGGCAATAATGGTAGGAACACCATTGATCCACGTGCATTGATATTTCTTAACATCATCCCAAAACGAAGCCACTGAAAAGCGCGGCGTCATGGCCACAGAGCCACCATGAATAAGCGGTGTTATTACAGTAACTACTAGACCATTAATATGAAATAAAGGTAAGGAGCCAAGCACTCGGTCTGCTGCGGTTAGTTTATGCTCTTTAGAAATGGTGACCGCATTAGAAATTAAGTTGTTATGCGTTAGCACAACGCCTTTAGGAACCCCGGTGGTACCAGAGGTGTACATTAATAATGCCGGCCAATCTGGAGCTACCTCAGTATGATTAAATACACTTTGTGTACCACCATTTTTAAAGGTGTCCTTCTTGATAGCGGCTGCAAGTTGAGGTAGCTCTTTAGTTTGTGGATCTACGATTACTAAATCTATGGGACGATCAATTTCAGCTATTACTGGTTGAATGTCTTTAGCAAGCTCCTGTGTAGTCACCACAAGACGGGTGTCAGAGTGCCATAAAATGTGTTTTAACTGGCTTTTCTGGGCTAATAGATTAATAGGATTAGCTACTAATCCATTTGCCATTAACCCTAGCAATATCACCGTAGCCACCTGACAGTTAGGCATATAAATAGATACTTTATCGCCATGGCGGTAGCCGAGCATTTGCAGCTGTTGACCGAGCTCTTTGCTTTGCTTTTGCAGCTCACCATAAGTTAAAACATCACCGTCTTCTGCGGAAATATAATAGGGACTATGTGGTGTTTGCTCTGCACGTAAATCAATGTAGTTACCAAGGGTAGATGTCATCGTCATTGTCCATACCTCGTCCAAAAAGAACCCAGCACATCCTTTTCTGCTGGTTGATTGGGCGTTACCTGATGTGCAACTCGTGTGATATTTAAGTAATGCTTGTAGTTCATGTTTTCGGAAAAGTTATTCCCTCCCCATGTACCACATCCCATAGACAGGGAAAATGGCAGCCCATTATCAAAGTTGCCACCGGTTGCAAAACAATGCGGCTGATTAACTATTACTCTGGCAACCGGTAAACGTTGGCCTAACGTTAATGCTTGCTCTTGATCAGTGGAATGAAGACTTACGGAATGGCCAGCACCCATATAGTCATAAATTTGTGCCACTACCTGTATCGCATCTTCAAAGTCACTGGCTCTGTACACCGTCAGTACCGGAGAGAGTTTTTCACCAGAAAAGGGGTGCTCTGCCCCAAAACCACTTTCTTCTACCAACAGTACTTTAGGCTGCCCATCATGCATGGCCGCCACACGATCTAGTTTGGCATTTTTTGCCACTGTTGCAGCATTGAGTCCTGTCACTGCAGCAGATAACCGCCCCCCTTCCCACATGACTTCTTGCAGCGTCTTCTTTTCATTTTCATCTAACAGTACAGCGCCGGCCGCCTCAAGCTCATTTAGCATGGCATCATAAACCTCATCTAATATCACCACACTATTTTCAGATGAGCAGCTGGTTGCATTATCAAATGTTTTAGATAGTATTATTTTTTTTGCCGCCTCTGCCAGATCAGCTGAAGTGTCAATCACCGATGCCACATTACCCGCTCCTACGCCAAAAGCAGGTGTACCTGAGGCATAAGCCATATTCACATTAGACTGCGAGCCAGTAGCTACTACTAAGTCAGCCTGCTTCATCAACTCCGCGGTCAAGGCTTTACTAATAGGCGCACTCAGTGTTTGCACTAGGTCTGTAGGCAATCCGCACTTACGCATTTGCTCATGGATAAAGCCAATCAACATTTCACTCGTTGAAACCCCTTTAGGAGAAGGGGCTACGATAATGGCATTACCGCATTTTAAGGCATTAATAATTTTATTAGCGGGTGTAGCTGCGGGATTGGTTGAGGGCGTAATTGCCGCAACCACGCCAACTGGGCGAGCAATCTCTACAATTCCAGTGCTCTGATTATGATTAATTACACCGCTTGTTTTAACTCCCTGTAAGTCACGTAATAAGCCTAGGGTTTTACGGTAGTTTTTTGTGACTTTATCTGGTACATTTCCCAAACCCGTGGCTTCAACCGCCAGCTCAGCAAGCTGTTGGTTTCTTTCCGGCTCCATAATGGCCCAAGCCACTGCCGCAACCGCATCATCTCTCGCTTCTTGCCCCATCAGAGCGAATTTTTCTTGTGCGGCACGAGCGCGTTCTATTAATGCCGTAATAATCGTAACCACATCCGTCTCAGGCGCTCCAGACTGCACTGGCGCGGAACTTTGCTTCTCCGGATTAATTCGTAAAGCTTCCATTTTCGTACTCCTTTTCCACATTTTATTAAGCAGAAACTGCGCTTTAAAAAAACGGTTTCGCCAGATATCTATTCGGGTTTTGCTCGAATCTGAATTTAATATACTTGAGCACCTCCAATACAAAGTCCCATTTTCCGATACTTTTGATACACTCTAATTAACAATCATTAAATATGTAAAATTCGAGACAAATTACTATCACAGCAAGTTATGGCTATCCCACATACCAACTCCGCCGCAACCCGTGCGTTTCGCATTATCGAAATCATGGCTCATGCAGAACGACCTCTTTCTCTCACCGATATCGTTGAACGCATTGAGCTACCCAAACAAACGGTACATCGTTTACTAAAGCAATTAGAAAGCGCATCACTCGTCACACGCACAGCAACAGGGCGCCGCTATGAGTGCTCCTCGCGGATTCGCCGCATGGCGGTGAGTATGCTGATGACTACTGGACCTGCCGCAGCACGACGCGCTATTTTGCAAGAATTAGTTGATACCGTAAAAGAGACGTGTAATTTATCGATGTCTACAGGAGATGACATCGTCTATTTAGATCGGGTGGAAATGAATTGGCCTCAGCGTTTTGTCCTGAATGCAGGCTCGCGCGTTCCTTTTCATTGCACAGCCAGCGGCAAGCTTTTTTTGAGTTTTTTACCAAAGCAGCAACGAGAGAACTTAATCAAACGCTTACCCTTGCGTAGTAGCACCACGCAAAGTATTACTGATAAAAATGAACTTCGTAAGGAACTGGTGGAAATACGTAAAAATCGTTATAGCCTGAATGAGGGCGAATTTATTTCGGGTATGGTTGCTATTGCGGTACCCGTTATGTTAAATACCCGTAGAATGTGCGCTGCTATTGCCATTCAAGCGTCTTCTGAGCGCATTTCAATGGAACAACTGGTAAAGCATCTACCTGTTTTACGCGCTGCTGCAGACAAAGCAGCAAAAACCTTTTATTGACTCCAAGGAAGCAAAAATCATGGATATTGCACTCCTCCTACTCGGTATTTTTATTGTAGGGCAGGTATTCCGAGTACGCTATCAACGCGCTCACATCGCTTTATTAGGTCAACACCTATCTCAAATGCAACTTGAAAGCCACATGGAAACGCTCACCACTACCTATGCACGTGCTATCCAAGAGCATACAGAGTCCCGCCAATTTCAAGTCTTAGCCACCGTAAACCAAACCGAACAAGCCGTAGCCTCTCAAATGCAACGCTTAGCCCAAGCGATGAAAAAAGAGTCTGAGGCTGCTACTCTGATGGGTATATTGGCTTTTAATCTGCCATTTTTAACACAGCTTTTCCCCCGCATAAAACGAGACTTTAGACAATTACTACAAATTCATGCAGCTGGCTTACGGTATGTGGCCGATAACGAGGCCAACTGGTCACCTAAAGATCGCGCCTATCATTTATCGGCCGAACTGTATTTATTTCAGCACAGCTGCCACTGGTTTTGTAAATCACGCCCCGTAGCGGATGCTCGTTTGATGGTGCGTCATAAAATAGACCATAAAAAAGTACTGGCATCAGTCAGTGAGCCCACGCGGCTAGCTTATGAAAAGTGGCTACAAAACGCCTAAGAGACAATTATGCATATTGGTATTTTAACCTTTACTTTTTCCCTACCCGGCTGTCGGTCTTTAAAAGAAAAACGCCAACGTCTAGGCAGCCTACACCAGCGCTTTGGCCGCAACCCAGCTATTGCTGTGTGCGAAAGCGATGAACGCAACACGCTAGATATTAGCGTGTGGTCTTTTGTAGTAACGGCTCTCTCGAAGCGGGAGGTGGAGTCGCTATGCAGCCAAATTGAAAATAAAATTCAAGCCGCTGTGGATGGGCGGGTGATAGATGTGGACAAGGAATTTCTTTGATGAAAATAGGCATACTTCAATGTGATGATGTGATGGTAGCATTACAGGAAAAACACGGCAATTATCCTGAAATGTTCATGGATTTATTACGTGGTGTAGATCCTAAGCTGCAGTTTCAAGTTTGGCGTTGTCATGAAAACGAAATACCAGATAGCGAGGCTGAAGTAGATGCTTGGCTGATTACCGGCTCGAAATATGGCGTGAATGATGGCTTAGCGTGGGTAGGTCAACTCTGTGATTTGATTCGCCAGCTCTATAGGCTCAAAAAACCGGTAATTGGTGTTTGTTTTGGACATCAACTCATAGCGCATGCTTTATATGGGCAAGTAGAACGTAATCCCAAAGGCTGGGGTGTAGGACTATCTCACAACGTAGTGACTACAAAACAACTCTGGATGGAACCTTGGCAACCTACCTTAGACCTTCTAGTCAGCCATCAAGATCACGTGGCTCATTTACCCACTGATGCTATTGTTTTAGCCAGCAGTCCATTTTGCCCCCACTACTTAATACAAATAGGAACCACTTTTCTTGGGCTACAAGGTCATCCCGAATTTACGGATGCTTATGCCGCAAATTTAATGGCCTATCAACGTAAGTACATTGCAAATGACGTCGTAGAAACAGGCCTAGCTTCTTTATATACACCAAAAGATGCTCATATTATGGCGCAATGGCTGCTAAATTTTATATCTACGGCATTATGCGAAGAAATACTTCGCTTTTGGTTTGAAGAAATTCCCGCTGATCAATGGCGAGAATTTGACCCCAAGTTCGATGCCCTACTAAAACAACGCTACCTCAACCTACTACAACAAGCCTCAGCCGGTGAATTATCTATTTGGCGTAAAACAGCCCGCGGGCGTTTGGCAGAAATTATTGTTTTGGATCAACTCTCCCGCAATATTTATCGAAATACCCCTAGGGCCTTTGATCAAGACGCCATGGCATTAGCACTAACCCAAGAAGCGATAACGTCAGGCGCTATGTCTGAGCTCAACGAAGAAGAGCGTGCCTTTCTGCTTATGCCCTATATGCATAGTGAATCCAAAGCCATTCACGTGCAGGCAGAAGCATTATTCAAGCAATACGCCCCCATTAGATACGAAGCAGAGCTCAAGCATAAAGTCATTATTGACCGCTTTGGCCGTTACCCACATAGAAATGACATACTGGGACGAGTTTCTACAGCAGAGGAAATTGCGTTTTTGAAATTACCAGACTCTAAGTTTTAGTGGCAGGGGTAATGCGGACAGCTATTTACTTCATTTATCTATAATAAAAAAAATGATGATACAACAGACAGCACCAGCAAAAAAGAACGCTTTTGAAATTAAGTCTAATGTATCCATACCCCTACCTCTAGGCTCAAACCAACACTTATTAGGCAACCCAAGTAGGTATACCTAACCGTGCCCCTTTGGCAACGGCTTGGTAAACCGCTTCATTACGATTATTCACATTCATGCGCATATATAGACTTTCAGCATGAGCTTTGGCAGTGGCTGCCGAGATATTAAGCTCGCGGGCAACGCCTTTAATGGTCATGCCCCGTGCTAAGAGTACAAGCACCTCATATTGACGAGGTGTAATACCTAACAACTCAGCCTCATTTTCTTGAGGAACGCCTAACGCTTTTTCTTCTGGAGGCCAACGCATGGGCTGATAGGGCTTAATTACTAGGGAATTAAACTCTTCTGTAGTCATATCTTGTAAAGGTGGGGTAGCAGGATAGGTAAAACAGGTTCCTCCAGCGAGCACTAAATTAATTGATGCAACCATGAGTTCAGGACTCACATTCTTAACTAAATGCCCTTTCACTATTTCAGAAGAATCAAAGGAACTAGGAAAAGCGCAGGCTGTCTCTGCCAACAGTAAAACGGCTTCAGGGTTGAAAATGCGTTCCGCCGTCTTTAATAAAGTACGAGTTGCTTCTGCTGAAGGTACGGACAGTAGCAACAATTCGCATGGTTGCTGCTCCGTTTCAGTCTCTAACGACGGATAATCCATCTCTAATAATTTAGCGCTGGGTAAGGTATCAGCTAATAATCGAATCATTCCTAATCTATACAACGTATGTGGCTCCACAATGGCAATCGTAGGCATTCTTTATCTCCCCCTGCTGCACATCTTTTAACCTCTTTTTTATGAGCAGCTTTGCATAATGAAACGTTTAGAATAATTTTTTATATTGCATAGGTTTTTATTGTTGTTTTTTTGGTTGTTTTTATAGTTGATAAACCATATGAAATATCGGCACCTCAAAGAGAGACTAAGGTGCCGATATACACGACGGGATTACTTATGCATGTTTAGTGTTGCTGAACGTATGCATCGTTGTAATTACCGTTTTGGGTAACGTTGCTAACGTGATTCCAACCACCTTGAACCACATGGGCATTATTACCTAAGCCGTTTTGCGTGATACCAGAATCATGACCGTAACCACTTTGAAGGGCTACAGCCGTATTATATCCCCCTCTCTGAATGATAGAAGAGTCATGATACTTACCGGATTGAGAGCTAAAAGCATCATTTGCTAAGCCAATTTGGATAATATTGCTGTCATTAGCATAACCTGTCTGCTCTGCAACAGCGGTATTTAAAGAACCCATTTGATTGACAGAAGCCTTTAATAACGCACCATCGTATTGATTAATAGTGGCGTCATTACGGAAACCTCCCCCTTGGGTAATGGCTGCCTCTGACCAAGAAACATTCCACTGATCAATAACGCCTTTATCATAATAACCACTATCGGTGATGCTAGCCGTGGTGCGATCGGTGTTATATTGCTCAATAAAGGCATCACCATGATTACCATTTTGCAGCACAGTGGCTGTATCGCGCCAGCTTTTTCCTTGCTCAACTACTGCTTCGTTATCTGAGCGATTTTGGGTAATAGTGATCTTAGATCCGTCAGCATACACTTGATTTGCAAAGGCATCGTTACGGTTGCGTGACTGGGTTATGGTGACGTTAGCGTTACCGCCGCTGCGGAACTGCTCCACCACAGCTTTGTTATTGTTACCATTATTAACCTTAATGGTAGCGGTCACTGTCCTGTTTCCGTATTGGTCAATAAAATCGTCGTTGCTATTTCCTCTTACGTCAATAGTAGCAGTAGCGTTAGAGTTACTGTTTTGTAACACCACGCCTTCGTTATAATTCCCGGTCTGAGTGACTGTAGCAGTATCTGCCATAGCAATCGTGGGGAGGGTTAGGGCTGCGCCCAAAGCTAAAGCCAACGTTGATAATTTGATATTCATGAACTTCTCCTCAATACACCTGTGAAGACCTTATTATGGAAAAAGAGCGATAGCCGGCCTTCGTAAGTACTACCGCTTTAACTGCTTGGTGCTAACTACCGGTAACCGGTGTGTTTTGCACATTTCTCACAGTGTTAGGTACTGCGATATCGTTTGCTAATTCTGTTGTGGTACGCGAACTGCGATGGATTTCATTCTGTTGTAAATAGCTCTGAATGATTTTGCTATTCCAATCTGCCTCATTTTTCAGCTTCCACTGCCCTTCTTTCATCCCTTGTACAACCAAGTGCACAACCGCGGACTCAATCGCTTCTTTAACCGAGAGTTGAGTGGGTTCGTTATTCGTTACGCCCGCTTCAATTTCCAATAAGTCTTTGAAATTCACAAACTTGTAAACGCTAGGTCGAATTTCATAGGAAAAAATGGTTTTTGTTGTGGAAACGGTCTGTAAAATATTGCCTGTACGTACATCTACTGCACGTAAATTGACGGTGACCTGATCTACTCGATACTGCGTGGAAAGACCTATGCCAAGAAATCGTGCTCCCGCCCCTCCTGTACGCACATTGCTTTCATAAGCAATAATTCCTCCATCCATCATGATTTCAGCGGGATCCAACGGTGGAATATAAACGGAGGGTTGCGCCCCATTTTCTTGTGAACCATCCAGGGCCCGTACAATACGCCGCTCAGTCAACAGCTCTTGTAGACTTTCGCGCTCTACGGG
Organism: Paenalcaligenes sp. DL 309; assembly: GCF_057475285.1. Lineage (NCBI taxonomy): Bacteria > Pseudomonadati > Pseudomonadota > Betaproteobacteria > Burkholderiales > Alcaligenaceae > Paenalcaligenes > Paenalcaligenes sp. DL 309. Next base: position 126,449 of record NZ_JBYBKW010000005.1, on the reverse strand, counting down.
AATAAACCATTTGGAATCACGCAAGGCTTTAATAAGTAAAGAAGCCGCTCCTTGGGTAACAGAGGTCGAAAATGAACTATCTGGATTAGGCTTATATTGACCCGTCTGATCGCGGAACCCATACACCGCAACCGTTAAACGTTGCAAAGGATCGGGCAGCGCCAATAAGTCATGGGTGGCCGGTGATGTTGGCGTTAAGTGAGCAGAGCTGTTTATATCCGACGGCATCGACGGCACCGCACAGGCTGCCAAGGTTGCACTCAGCGATAAGACGGTTAACAGACGCATAGAACGGGTAGCAAAAAATTGACGTGTTCTCATCATGGCTGCATTACCCGAAAAGTTGTGGAAGAACCGCTAATACGGTCTGTAGTTGTGATAGTGAGTGCTCCACTGCCTATATCCACCACACTGACGGTGAAGTTACCTGTCTCAAAGGTGCCAGGAATAAACTTGCCAGAGCTATCCACAAACTGTGAGGAGGCTGCCGAAGCTAGTCGGCTTAAAACTGAACGCTCTAATTGATCATTAAAATCCTCAAACGGCGTACGCTGCTTAAAAGCGGACTCCATATCTTTGGCTAAAGGATCCTTATGTTTATTCGTAGCTTGGGCGGAGTTAAGTAGCCATTGCCCATTTAATGGGCTACCGCCAAAATTTGGATTAACTGGTGTATAAACCATTTCGGTCGCGTGGGCCGGGGCGCAAAGTGTGGTGATTAACGCGGCGGCTGCGAGGGGCATTAATTTTTTCACGTTATTATGTCCTCTTCTAAAATTCCTCCGGACCCAAATCCGGATTATTGGTGAGTAAGCGTTCGATTTCACTTCTATTTACGTTTTCTATGACTAGGTCCACTGCTAGCTCACTGGCTTTTTTAGTACTAGAGCGAGCGGGAGACAGAAATGCGTGATACATACGTTGACCTCGGTACTCCACCCAAATCTCACTGCCCCATCGAGCCGAAGGCCGTTCAAAAACAGTGATCGTAAATGGATTAGCTTCACTAAACTGACGCCAACGATTCGAAAAGAAACGATAAAACTCATGCCCTTGCACTGTTACTGTGCGATTTATTACAATGCCTGTAAGCGGGTCATCAAATAGGTTTTTACGCACAATTTCAGCCTGCCGAATCGCTTCCATAAAATCAGTTGGCCGAGTCTTTTCTGGCGCTTTACCGGGCTGTGCTACGGCAAGGCTCGGCACCATCAGTACACTTACAAATAAGATGCTTATTCCCTGCCGATAGGTTTGTCTCATCTCAGCCCTTTCATGTTGTGATACATTACCGTTACTAAATATAATAAGAAGTTTTCAATCTAATTCCATGAGCCGTAATGCCTAGGCTAGTCGAGCTGTAATGCCTAGGCCGATTTACTAAAAACTGGCTCAGAATGCACTAGAGTTAGGGAATTTGGCCTAGGCCGATGAGAAAATGTGGGTTTTACATCCTCTACCGTTCCATCCTGCGAGTGATACATCACAACCACTTGGCTTTGTCGAGCGGTATCAATGTGCTCATCAGGAAAACGCAACGGTGAATCTATTGATGCTTGTTTAGCCGTGCGTGTATTTTGAGGCTGTAAGTCGCTACGTTGTAAACAGCGTCTCTGCATGACCCGCTGATGCCAACGTGACCAACCGAGTAACAGCAACGCATTCATAGCTAATACCAAGCCATACAATAAAAAAGTGGTTAACGTGGGGAAAATGGGATCTATTTTCTCGAACCCAGCTGTATTCATCGAATGTTGCAGCAATAACCACAAACCATGTGCAAGCAAATAACTAAATACAAACCAGCCTGCTAAGGTTAATAGCCTGTCTACCCAGGAATTAAAAGGATGACGTTGTGTAGTGATAATCATGACAACTCCTTGATACCTCTATCGGGACTACTCCAGCGTGCGCGCTGCCTACGTAAGCGCAACATGACAGCAGGAAAGCTCCAAAGAGTGGTGAAAAAATTGACCAACCAGTACACAAAGGGATACCAGATGATCCAGAACATTGATCGATGCAAATTGGCCTCATAGCGTCGATCAATCCAAGTGCTTACCGTAAATTGCAGTAAACACATGCCGGCGAGTACCATTCCTGTGAAGGAAGGTGGAAATAAGCCATCAATGTGCATAGCATTGGGCAGAGGAAATAGCTGTCCTGCTAGCCACACCAGCACCGCAACGCCTAGCGCGAAACTCCACAAAGTAGACAGCAGATACTCCACAGTGAGAGGCCACATACGGCGATTTTCCCAGTGCAGTACTTGGGGGATATATTTCAAGAACGTTTCTGCGCCACCTTGCGCCCAACGCAGACGCTGTTTAAATAAGCCTTTTAGCGTTTCTGGCATCAACACCCAACACAAGGCCCGAGGTTCGTAAAACACCTCCCAATCCGCCAACTGCAGCTTCCACGTCACATCAATATCTTCTGTGATCATGTCTAAGCTCCAATAGTCAACTTCCTCCAAAGCCTGACGTCTAAAGCTTGCAATCACTCCGGATATCGTAAAAACCTTGCCATATACACGTTGGGTACGTTTGATTAAACCAATAATGGAAGAGAACTCGCCTACCTGAATACGCCCAATGAGGGTTGAACGTGTTCGAATACGGGGGTTTCCAGTGACCGCTCCTACTTCAGGATTCGCTAACAGAGGAGCAATCAAATAATTCACTCCTTCTGGATCTAATAACGCATCGCCATCTATACAGACTAAATAATCTCCATTAGCGGTCACCGCACCCATGCGTAATGCCATCGCTTTGCCTTGATTAGTGGCTAAATGAATCACTCGCAACTTTTCGTGTTTTTCACTTAATTGATTCAGTGCTTTAGCGGTGTTATCACTAGAACCATCATTAATAGCGATAACTTCAATATTCGGATAGACCTGTGCTAAGGCGGCATGTATGGTCTGCTCTACATTTAGCTCTTCATTAAAGCAGGGGATTAAAATACTAACTAAAGGCATGCCTTCAAGCTGAGGCGGTGGGTCAGGCTTGTAGGACGAGCCGCGTTCATGCTGAAACCAGAAAATCAGCCCACCACCTATCCACAACCCAGACATGAAAAGTGGGTACATAAAAATGAAATACAGTAATAAGTGACTAGTTAAGGCGAAGATGATCCCAAACGGGATACCTACGATGAGGCTTAATGCCAATAGAGCAATCAGTCGTTCAATCATTTTTTATTGGATACCAGTTAGTCGTGATTTCCGGACGAATCACGTTCATCTCAGGGTGGTTGCGCACAAAATCGTCAGGGTAGTAGCCCACATGGCGGGCCCCCTGTGCGCTTAGGACATTTAGCCATTGAGCGATTTGCTTAGACTTAATGTCTCGAGGTTCATCGCCTTTAGCTGCCCAATCCACCGCCTGAACTTCAAAAATAGTGCGCTGTAAACCTTGAGGATGACGGGCTACAGCCTGGACCAATTCCTTTAGCCAACTTATGGCCTCTGAGGGTGCTACACCTTCCATAAGAGGCATTGCCATAATCGCGGTCCAGTCATATGCTTCTAAAAAATCATCTAAATTTTGTGCAAACCACTCTTCACTTTCAGGTTCTAATGCAGGTAAGGCATACATATTTCGTGCAGTAACAATTTGCGGGCCATGTTGATCTTTAACGCGCTGGGCAAGCTCCAGTGTTAAGTCTGTTAAAGCGCGAGATTTAAAACGTGTCCAAGCTTGCATTTGCTCAGGATTGGCTCGTATGGCTCCAATATCACGACCAAAGCCGGCCTGCTCATAAGCCGTCAGAGCGGAAGGCGACGCGTCTTCAAAATCATTTAAGGTGGCATCATCATGAAAAAGCACGCCATGAAAGTAACTGCTGCGTCCTAAATCCTCATATAAATCCCCTAACAATTGCCGTGCTCGTGGATCAAAAGGAGATAAGCGTAGATAGCTTTCTGCAAGAGGCAATGAGACCGAGCCGTCGGGATGCCATTGCAGCACCCGATCCACTGGTTCTTTTGTTTCAATAGCTAACACAGGCATCCACGCATATACCTCTACATGAGCACGTGAGTGCAACTGCCAAGCCGCCCGATTAAAAAGATCGGCTCGCATAGGCAGATGGCGATTTGGAAAATAGACGGAACGCACTAAACCATCACCAGTGGGATCAGCAAAGGCTTGTAAATAAACACTGCGTGGTCTGAGATCAGCGATGCGTTGCACCAACTCGCCCAGGTTTTGCTCCATTTGTACGGGGTCTGTGTCGTACACATAATCCAAATCTACGTGTATGACTCGACTAGATCCCACGTCCTCACGCGACGTTATAAAACCGGCAAAAGTACTAATTTTCGGATCGTTATCCACTAAATAACGGGGCATATTCATCAAATCATCAGTGGTCGCTAGTCCATCCGTGAGAGTCATGGCCATCTGATAGCCTTCTTCTTCGAGAATAGCCAAACCCAATCCACTCGCCCGACCGTAAGGCCAGACCCAAACACGGGGAGCAACACCTGTATATTTTTTAACGCTAGCGGAAATGGCGCGTACGTCTTTACGAAAACGCGCCTGAAATTCCTCATCGGTCTCGTAACGTTTTAATTCCTGCAAATAACGATGTGCGGCCGCTACGGGCTGCGTATTTCCCTGTGGATTAGCAATAGCGCCAAAATGCATATCCTGTGTATGTGCACCAAACTCCACCAGACCCGACTGCGCCATTTCAGCTACCTGTTCCCAACTCAAGAAGCGTTCACGTTCGGTAAGTTGCCCACCAAAATCCACCTCTTGATCCGCAGGCGTATCCAGCCATTTACCCACAGGAGCCAAAACTGCCGGCCAGTTATAGGCTTTCAGCAAAGGAAAAACGCGGGTATAAAAACTGCGGTAACCATCATCGAAGGTCAACATCACTGCTCTTTTGGGTAGCACACTTTTGCCATCACGAGCACTTAACACTTCATCGACGCTTACCGGTACATAATTATTTTCATGTAACCAAGAAAACTGCTGACGTAAATGCTCTGTACTAACACTTAAATACGCTTGATTAGGGTTGTGATCTTCCACATCATGGTATGCAATAACAAGTAGCTCATTTTCTTTCCAGTCTTCTTCCTGTGGCGGTATACGACGCTGCTCAGGTGAGACATAGGTTGCTGGAGTGCTGATGCTGCAAGAGGCTAACATCAGACTGATCATCAACAGAAAAAAAGTAAAAACTGATTTGTTTCTCATGTTGTATTACCTAAAATTTGATCTTCAGTTCAAGGGCGCCACTGACTTGTTGCTCGCGTTTCCCATCATAGGGACGGCTCAAGGCTTGCAGTGTTAGGCCTATTTCTAGGTTACGATCATGTTGATAGGTGATTTCATAGCCCGCTTTAGCCACCCCCCCACGGCCATAATCCTGCTGATGGTAGACGCCTGCTCCAATATTCAACGCATGGCTGACACGCTTCTCATACCGTTGATAAAGCAAGTGCTCTAACCGCAACATAGGGACAGCCATGTATTCACGACGTGGATTAAAGTACGGTGCACTGATGGCATTGTTACCCGACGCCCAAAGCTCCATTTGGGCATCAACACGAAAACGCGGGGTGGTGTACAAGCGCTGATTAGCTGTGAGCTGAAAGCTGTGTCGTAAGTTATGATCTGAAAACTTTGTGGCCGTGTAAGCCGCTTCTACCCATTGCTCTGGTCCGTTTTGTCCTCTTAGACGTATTTGAGCTAAATTCGCCGTAATGTTTTGCGCTAGGGCTCGGTTAGGGATATCTAAGGTGCGATAATCTACTGTGGTACCTATGCGTAGATAATCATTGAGGTCATAATCCGCTTGCACACTGGCCCCAACCTTGACGCCCTGCCCCCAATCCTGACTCCTCACTAGCATCAGTGAATTCCAATCTCGAGCACGCCATTCCACTCCCGCCCCTTGCCAGCTCACGTTATGGCCCAAATCATCATCGGTTTTCAAGTAACCAGCCAGCACAGTAGCGCGCCAGTTGTAAGCAAACGGTGCGCTATACCACTGTGCTTCAGTGGTCAGTCCGTCTTGCCCAGAGACGTCCGCCCCATTTCCACTTTCAAAGCCACTACGTATAACCAGCTCATTTTTGCGATACGTATGCCAATCTTTCTCTAACTCGTGTACACGGGTGTTTGTGGGGTAATGCGTTTTTGCATAGTCAAGCAACTCTTCGGTTTGCCTATACTCCTGCAAATCCAAAGCTGTCTGAGCTTGACTGATGACCACATCTTCTTGGCGTGGAGATGAGGTTTCAGCAATTTTTAGATTATGCTCAGCGTGACGAGGAAGCGTAGACATACGCTGCGCATCTGCCAGCGACACACGCAAGTTGACATTGTTTGGTGCCAGAGCACTGGCTTGCGCCAAGTTCTCCCGGGCAGAGCGAAGTAAACCGGTATAAATATAAAGAGAATTTTTCAGAATCAGGGCATCAGTGTGATCCGGATTGGGTAAAGCCTCCGGATTACCGGGCAAAAAGTAAGTGGTGGGCGCTTCACGCTCCATGGTTTCCGTTAATGCCAGAGCCTCCGATTCATGACCTGCTTCTAGTAGCGAAAAAGCCAAACCTGTTTGATATTCCAGACGAGTTTTTGCATCCAGCTTAGGTTCCGCCAACGCTTGTTGATAACTGGCTATGGCTTGCTCAGGCTGACGCGCCCGCAGTTGTAATGCACCCAAGGCACCTAAGGCATAACCCGGATATTGATGTGCATGAAGAGAGTTAATATCCACACTGGGAACAATCTCCTCGCGCACATCCACTGCCATTAAGCGGTCCCCATGGAGACGTTGGAGAAATAAAGAAGATTCCAGACTCGTATCGCTATTTTCTAATAGCTGATCTTGCATCTGCACAGCACGTTCAGCCAGAACAAAGCGTTCGGCTAAGGTTCGCGTAGGTTGAGGGGCTAAGCGGGTCAACTCAGCAGCGTAATCCGCCTGTCGGTTTCTTTTTTCCTTATCTGAGAACACCGAAGCATGCTGCGTTTGCCATTCCAAGGCTTGACGATATAAACCGGCCGCATGTAAAGCAAGATCGTGATTGCGAATAACTTCCGTATTATGCGGTTGTCGTGCTAAGGCTTTCTGGCTGACACCTAAGGCTTCGTAAGGTTGGCCTGATACCCTATAAGTACGTGAAACAAAAAGCAACACATCGACCGGTATATGTACATTTCGGGGCAGACGTTGATAGCCCTCTAAAACCTCGGCAGCATTTCCGGCCCAATAATGCACCCGAATTAAATCCAACTGTACACGTAAATCACCACTATGCTGACGTTGGTATTGTTGTAATCCCTGAAGGGCGGGAGCATACAAACCTTGTCGTGCTTGTAATATCCAGTGATCATAAGTATCTGCTTGAGCCTTAACCGGAACCGTGGTTAAGGTTAATAACGTAAAAGAACACAAACAGAACCAGCGCCCTCCTACATGGATGTCTGAAAGTAAATACTGGGGCTGTCTCACTCGTCTTTTGATTATGCGCCTAAGCACTGCTCTTCCCCTTTGTTTATTCTATAAACTCCTGCTTTATTACTTGTTATTTATTGCTTTTTTTTAAGCATTGAATAATTTGCAGGCTTAAGGGATATGCTAGAAGTATTTGTATTAATTAGTAATTAGCTTAATGTCTTAAGCTATTAAGCGATGACAGCAAACCAGATGGCCTAAGCCAAAGAGAGCGAGTGGGAGAACTCTTTATTAATAAAAAATGTTGTAATGCTGATTTTTTAAGGTGTTTTAGGCTGTTTAAATACCTTTTTAAAACTATTACTGTTGCGCTAAACAGCCTAAGCCAAGCAGTAATTTTTGCTTTAAGAGCGCAACCTTTCCTGAAACCAAACGTAACAATATACAAGTACAATGTTATTGAATAGAGATCGGTTACGCTCAAAATAAAAAAATCTACAAAGAAAAAACGGCGTTAACCCTCCAATCCACCCATACACATGTATTTAATGACTAAATAATCATCCAATCCATAAAAAGAACCTTCACGACCTAAACCCGATTGTTTAACGCCACCAAAGGGGGCCGCAGCATTAGAAATAAGACCGGTATTGATGCCTACCATGCCGTATTCGAGCGCATCGGCCACACGCCACACACGCCCGATATCACGACTATAAAAGTAAGCAGCCAAGCCAAATTTCGTATCGTTCGCCATGTGAACCACCTCTTCATCAGAAGAAAACATGAACAAAGGAGCCACCGGACCAAATATTTCTTCCTGAGCCACTCTCATGGAAGAAGTCATGTGCGTTAGCACTGTGGGCTCAAAGAACAAAGACTCTGGGGTTTGAGATTTGCCTCCAAGCAATACAGTGGCACCTTTAGATACGGCATCTTCTACCAATTCGGTGACTTTAGTTACTGCTGCACTATTTATCAAAGGACCTTGAGTAACACCTTCATCCAAACCATTACCTACTTTTAACTGAGAAACAGCTTGGGCCAGTTTTTTACTAAATTCCTCATACACATCTGCATGTACATAAAAACGATTAGCGCACACGCATGTTTGACCTGAGTTGCGAAATTTACTGGCGATGGCTCCTTTAACGGCAGCATCTAAATCCGCATCATCAAAAACAATAAAGGGGGCATTACCACCCAATTCTAAGCTGACTTTTTTCACGCTTTCCGCACATTGCTTCATTAACAAACTGCCTACAGCTGTGGATCCTGTAAAAGAAAGCTTGCGCACGATGGGGCTGGATGTCATCTCTGCGCCAATTTCAGTCGCATTACCCGTAACCACTGAAAAAACGCCAGCAGGCACACCCGCTTCGTCAGCTAAAACAGCTAAAGCTAAAGCAGAATAAGGGGTTGCTGGGGCGGGTTTAATAACGATGGGACAACCTGCAGCTAATGCAGCCCCTGCCTTACGCGTAATCATGGAGGTGGGAAAATTCCAAGGCGTGATGGCAGCACATACGCCGATGGGTTCTTTAGTCACTACAATTTTTTGATCTTTAGAGACAGCGGGAATCACATCACCATAAGCTCGTTTCCCTTCTTCGGCATACCACTCGAAATAAGAAGCCCCATAGGCAATCTCACCTCGAGCCTCCGCAAGCGGCTTGCCTTGCTCTACCGTCATGATCAACGCTAAATCATCGGCATGCTCAGTCATAAGCTCAAACCAACGATGCAAAATATCGCCACGCTGTTTTGCACTTAGATCGCGCCACTGACGCCAGGCTTGACTGGCTGCTTCAATGGCATTACGGGTTTCTTCCGTCCCCATTTCAGGAACGGTACCTATTTTTTCACCGGTGGCGGGATTAAATACATCGGTGATATTTCCGTTTTCAGCATCAACCCATTCCCCATTTAAATAGCACTGTTGACGAAACAAATCCGGACGGTTTAATTTTGACATCATGGCTCTTCCTTAAGTAGTAGACATTTACACAGCAAGCAATTGCTATTAGTTAATACTTTCTAGCCTAGCATTTCAAGAGCACTTACAGATGTTTTATAACGATTATTAACTCTTGATTTACGGTATGATGAGCCCCTCTCTTCTGTTTCATACGTGTGTCTTTTTATGAACTCCACTCTTAACACCCGAGATTTGATTAGCTTGGGTTTCATGACCTTCTCTCTTTTTTTAGGCGCGGGGAACATCATTTTCCCCCCGCTAGTTGGCCAACTAGCAGGGAACTCCCTCTGGTCTGCCGCGCTGGGTTTTCTGTTAACTGGGGTGGGTCTTCCGTTGCTGGCCGTAGTCGCTTTAGCTCGTATAGGTGGTGGTTTAACTGCCGTAACACAGCCTATAGGTAAAGTGGCAGGTACAATTTTTGGCACCTTAATTTACCTCACTATTGGCCCGTTATTTGCCACGCCGCGTACCGCTACTGTGTCCTACTCCATCGGTTTGGTGCCTTATGTCGGAGAGAGTGCACTGGCTTTAGCTATTTACAGTACCCTCTTTTTTCTTATTGTGATGCTGATTGCGCTGTATCCAGGTCGCCTATTAGATACGGTAGGTAAGCTCATCACACCGATTCTAATCGTGGCACTAAGTGCGCTGGCATTGGCTGCGATTTTTTGGCCTGCAGGCAACATTGGCACACCCAATGGCCCATACCTAGCACATGCTTTTGCCGAAGGTTTTACGCAAGGCTATCAGACCATGGATGCTCTTGCCGCATTAGTGTTCGGCATTGTAATTATTAAAACCATTCGCGATAAAGGCATTACAGAAACTAAGCGCTTAACACGTTACACCATTATTGCCGGTTTAATTGCAGCCATTGGTTTGACCTTAGTCTATGTGTCATTCATTTGGCTGGGCGCCAGCAGCGGCACGTTAGCCCCGGATGCGCCCACGGGAGCCCCCATACTCAGTGCTTTTGTGAACCATATTTTTGGTTCTATGGGCAGTTTACTTTTGGCTTTGATTATTGCTTTAGCTTGTTTAACCACCGCCATTGGTTTAATTTCTGCTTGTGGTTTGTATTTTAGTCAGTTGCTGAATATTTCCTATACCAAGGCGGTACTGGCCTTGAGCCTAATGAGTACCCTAATTGCAAACCAAGGACTCACTCAGTTAATTGCTATTGCTGCTCCTGTATTGCTCACGCTATACCCCATTGCTATTAGCTTAGTGTTTTTATGTTTGGCTATGTCTTACTGGCGTAATGCTTCTCGCGTTTTTATCCCAACTCTAGGGGTAGCCGCTCTATTTGGTTTGATGGATGGTTTACGTGCCGCGGGCCTAGGAGGTTTTTTGCCTAATGGGTTACAAGAGTTGCCTGGTGCTCAACTCGGCTTAGGCTGGATACTCCCTGTATTACTTGTATTGGCTTTAAGCGCAGCGGCAGACAGACTGTTAGTCTCTACCACCTAGTTAATCCGTCTTGATAACGCCGTCATCGGGCAGAATATTCCCTTCATTTGTGCTACGGTTAATACATATTCTTTGAATTATGGGGTTTTCATTATGATTAGCAGAAAAAACCTATTAGCACTCTCTTTTATTTCATTACTGTCAATCACGACTTATTCTTCCGTGCAGGCGCAAAACTCACCGACTCGCGAGCAAGAACCCTCAACGCGTATGCAACAAGAGCCACGAGGTATGCACCGAGATCAACAAGATAGATTCCACCGCCACCAAGAACCGCATAGAATGCACCAGGGCCCACAAGATAGGCACCACTACCAAGACCAGCATCGTATGCATCGAGATCCACAAACTAAACAGCACCGAGGGCCACTACGGGAGAAAGAATCAGGCCGGGCACGACCTGACTTTCACAGGGATAATAAGTAGCGAAGTGCGGGTGTTAGACCGGGCGTGGTCTCTACGGGGGGCTTAAACGAAAACTGCCCCGCATCTTAACGATACGGGGCAGCTTGCAGAATTCTTGGTGGCTCATCCCTGACTTGGTGAAAACCAAAACCGAACCAGAAAACTCGTTTACTTTCAATGACCTACAAGCTGATTTTTATATTGTAGTAGTTCTTTGTAGCAGTGGCAATGTTTTTTCGGTTAGATTTCCTTCAATAAATCAATCGTTTCTTCTGCCAAAACCTTAGTCAAAAAACTCTGCCCTTCTGCTAGCCGTTTTGCAAACTCGTCGGGCGTGTAAATCGTGGGATTAACGCTGCGTTGTAATTCCAACTCGGCTTGCTCTAATAGCTGCATGACTTCGCTATAGCTCAAACCTTCCCCACTAGACACCCCTCGAAAAGACCCAATATGGGTATGATAAGACCTAAAATGGGTCTCTTCTAGCAGAACCCTATTAATCCAGATAGCTAAGACGCTCATCACCACTCCGTCTGTGACCGTGTGGCCCCTAGGTATTCATCGGTTACCACTGACACCTTAGCGTCTAAAACGTTTAACACATGGTGTAAACGCGCCCACGATAGGTTATCCGCGTTCACCTCCATTCTAGACACCGCTTGCTGGGAGACGTTGAGCCGTTTTGCCAAATCAGCTTGCGTCCAGCCTTTGCGTTTGCGTAAGGAGCGCATCATCAAGGCTAAATGATTGGTGGTTATGGCAAAAATAGTTAGACCGGGTCATCATGCCCAATATCAGACTATAATGAGAACCACGTGGATTACCCCTCCTTCTCAACCATTAAAATAAATACACACTATCTATGAGCGAGACTAAGCGCGTCATTATTATTGCTGGCCCCAACGGAGCGGGTAAAACCACTTTAGCACGAACCCTTCTTGCGCCCCTTAAAGACTCAATTCGGTTTATTAATGCGGATTATATCGCGGCCGGTTTATCGCCTTTTGACCCAGAACTAGTGGCTATACGAGCCGGAAAAATCATGCTAGAAGAAGTGCGAAATTGCTTTCATCGTGTTAAGTCAGGGCTTGCCCTCTTCCATAGCCATTACAAGCACATAGTAAACGCTTGGATGTTGTATGATAATTCTAATGACACGATGAAATTGATTGATAGCGGAGAAAACCAGTGAGTACCCAATTTAGCAACCTCGCTCTTTTTGAAGCCGAAGTCTCGGCAGCTCTATTGCGCTCAGCACAACTAGCTCGTCACGATGCCATTAAAACCAATACCGGTATTATCGTAGAAAGAAATGGCAAAATAGTGAGAGTTTCAGCCGCTGAATTAAAGCAAGAAGCCCTGATTTCAAAAGAAAGTGCCAAGTAACGAAATGTAGATGTTGGGCCATGCCCAATATCTCACCACCAATCCCTCACTACCCCTCCAAATAACCCAACGCCACTCGCATCATTTTCAAGTTCAATGCACGCTGCTCCCCGTACAAATCGTGCACCGCGTCTTCGCTCAACACCCCACACTTAACGCCTTCTAAAGCGCCTTCGTTGCTCGCTTTCACGTCCTCGTGCCACTGCGCACTGCCGTAATACGCCATAAGTTCGCTAAAGTCGGGCTGAAAACGCTGCCATTCAGCGATGAGCGCTTCCAAGCGGCGTACTAGCTCTGCCCCTTTGTCTAGGGTGGCTTCTTGGTGTTGGATGTTTTTTATTTGTTTGGTCATATAACGAATTGGGCAACCTTAGGCCGGGCGTGGCTCTGAGGGGGTATGGTTAGACCGGGCGTGGCCTCTCTCTACGGGGGTGCCACGGTTAGACCGGGCGTGGCCCGGTCTCTACGGGGGGCTTAAACGAAAGCTGCCCCGCATCAAATTGATACGGGGCAGCTTGCAGAATTCTTGGTGGCTCATCCCTGACTCGAACAGGGGACCTCTGGATTATGATTCCATTGCTCTAACCAACTGAGCTAATGAGCCAAAAAATGTAATATAGCATGGTTTATTTATTTTGTGCAAGTGTTTTTTGCATTAATTCATTTTTAAACCGATGCGCTGAGTTAAGGCGCTAAAACGATCTATGTCTGTATGAATCACTTCAGTAAACTCTGCTGCTGTACTACGTGCATGAGTATAACCTAAAAGTTGCAATTCGTCTTGCATTTTTTCAGCACTCATTATTTCCACCAAAGCGGCGTTTAGCGTTTCTATGGTTTCTGCTGGTGTGCCTGCTGGGGCTAATAAACCGTGCCATTGATCTAGTTCGTAATCCTCTACGCCGGTTTGCATCACAGTAGAAACTTCAGACATCACCGGGCTACGCTCAGGTGAGGTAACAGCTAAGGGACGTAGCTGACCGCTTTGCACAAAACTCATGGCACTTGAAATGGTGACAAACCCCAAGGGCACTTGGCCCGAAGCCACATCGGCCACTGCCGGGCCACAGCCTTTGTAAGGGATATGCAGCAAAGCGGCTCCGGTGCGCTCAGCGAGCATCTCTCCGGCTAAATGCTGCGGCGTGCCATTACCACACGAGGCAAAAGCCACATTGTTATTTGTCCCTACCGGCGTTAAGGCTTGCTCCAGAGTGGTGGCAGTACTTTTTGCTCCTACCACAGCCACTGAAGGTATCCAGGCCACGTTAATCACAGGAGCAAAATCTGCTTTAGGATCAAAGCCTAACTCTTTATACACGCCCGGGTTAACAGCAAAAGAGCTATTTACCATCAATAAGGTGTACCCATCGGCGTTACTTTCTGCCACATAGCGCGCTCCTATATTGCCACTAGCACCGGGACGGTTTTCTACTACCACCGGTATTTGCCAATGCTTTTCTAAGGCATCACCCAGTTTACGGGCGAGTAAATCGGTGCCGCCCCCCGGAGGAAAGGTGACAATAATAGTCATAGGCTTAGCGGGAAAGCTCGCTGTAGCGGCAGAATCAGATGCGTGTACCGTAGAACGCCACAGTGCGAGTCCCACCGTTAGCACCAACAACAGCACGGCCACATACGCCATATATATACGTGATTTTTTCATCATAATGCATCCAAACCTATATCTAAAATACGGCTACTGTGGGTAATCCAACCAATCGCAATTCTATCCACGCCCGTAGCCGCCACGGCAGCCGCTGTATCTGGAGTAATACCCCCACTGGCTTCGCTAATCGCTCGGCCATCTATGCGACGCACCGCTTCTTCTAAAACAGCTGGCGCCATATTATCCAAAAGAACGACCTCCGCGCCCACAGCTAAGGCGTCGTCTAATTGCGCTAACGTATCCACTTCTATTTCAATTTTCACCATATGACCTACATTAGCTCGAGCGCGTTCGATGGCTGTGCTTACACTACCGGCAATGGCAATGTGGTTATCTTTAATGAGCACGGCATCGTCTAAGCCAAAACGGTGGTTCGTCCCCCCGCCTACGCGCACCGCGTATTTTTCTACACTGCGTAATAAAGGCGTGGTTTTACGGGTGCAGGTTACCTTGCAGTTAAAGGGGGCAATGGCTTTAGCAATCTCAGCTGTGGCCGTGGCTATACCACTTAGGTGACACAAAAAGTTCAACGCGGTGCGCTCCGCACTCAAAATAGCCAGCGCCGAACCGCTAATACGCGCAATACGACTACCCGGCTCTAAATCTGCGCCATCATTCAATAAAGGGTCAAACTGCAGCTGGGCATCCATGAGCTCAAAAGCTAAACGCGCTAAATCTAACCCCGCCAGCACGCCTGCCTGCCGCGCCACCAAATACAACTCAGACTGCACCTCAGGCCCAATGATGGCTTGACTGGTGATATCTCCCGCCCGGCCTAAATCTTCGGCCAGCGTGCTACGCACTAAGGGGTCGATTAATAAATGAGGTAAAGCAGGTACTGCTGTTTTCATATTATGCTCATTCGGAGTATTAAGGGATAATGATTATGCTAGCATTGAGCATAAATAATTGCAATAGAAATATCGGGCATAGCCCGATACCCACTGGGGACCCCCGCCCCCTACCGTGCCTGTTTCGCCAACGGCAATTTTGTCCCCGCTATGGCCCGCTCCACAATCACATCCCCCTTAAAGCGAAATAATTTTGCGGGTCTGCCAGCAGTACCGGTGGTTAAGGCACCGGTTTCTTCCACCAGATTTTGCTGCTCCACTAAACGACGGAAGTTTTGTTTATGTAATACACGGCCAGCGATGGCTTCTACGGTTTGTTGTAATTGTAATAAAGTGAACTCATCAGGCATGAGCTCGAACATCACAGGGCGGTACTTAATTTTGGCACGTAAGCGCGCGATGCCGGTGGCAAGAATACGACGGTGATCGTAGCTCATAGATAGCCCCAAGTCTGAAGGCGCATCCGCGGTAATATCACCCATCTGATGCGTTTGGCGCTGGCCCTCAGGCACTAAACCGGCTTCAAAAAGCAACTCATAGCGCTGTAGCACCATGTCTTCATTCCATGTGGAGCCTTCTAAACCAAAAGCATAAGCCACGCGCTGCCAACGATGCCACTGTAATCCAGCGTCAGAATGCGCCCAATCGGTAAGAGCCGGAATGAGGTGATCACTTAATAACTCGGGTATGCCTTGACGCTGATCTTCCCAAGGAAAATAGCGATACCAATCCTGCCACCCCACCTCATCGACTTCTTCTGTACTGCCCTCTACCGTTAACGCCAAATAACTCACCGAAATAACGCGGGCGCCCGAGGCATGAAAACGCCCTTTATCGGCAAAGGTATACAGCTGCTCTACATAACCTAACTCATGATGCGTTTGCTGCTCTACCCATTGGCGTAGGCCATTTTGTAAAGATTGATGCGTATGCTGCAAAGGGCCAGCGGGCAAAGCGCGCGCGCATTGGGTGGTTAAAACGCGGGGTTGCGCCTGCGTGACGGCCACTAATACAGCAACCAACTCGGCAGATAATGTGGTGTTTGTCACTAGTGAAACTTCCTAATTATGAATTACGCCTCTACTATAACTGAGCCACCTACCTTTGAGTTAACTCAGTGAATGATCAGTTATATGCTTATAGGAATGTTAAGTATTGTTATATGTCGTATATTTATGTATGGTTCCTACGAAACATACATACCTAAGATATACACCTTAACAAATAAAAACTATAGACAAAGCCAAGCGCATGAGAAAAAACTACCCCATTACCGCCATAGAAAGCAAACTACGCCACGATCAATACTTAATTTCCAAAACTGATCTCAAAGGCCGCTTTACCTATGCCAATCCCGCCTTTGTGGAAATCAGTGGCTTTAGCCGCGAAGAGATGATGGGTAAAGCGCATAATCTTGTGCGCCACCCTCACATGCCCCCTGCCGCTTTCCAAGATCTCTGGGATACGCTACAGGAAGGCAAGCCTTGGACCGGCATTGTCAAAAACCGCCGTAAAGATGGTGGCTTCTACTGGGTACACGCGCTGGTATCTCCTATTTTTGAAAATGAAGTGGTCACTGGCTATGCCTCGGTACGAGTACGCCCCTCAGAAGAACAAATTCGTGCCGCAGAAGCGCTGTATGAAAAAATCAATAACAACACCCTTAAAGGCTATACCCTTAAAGAAGGTGTACTCGTTCCTACGGGCTGGCGTCGTATTCTACCTTGGTTACGCGCCCCCTTTAAACGCAGCTTACCCGCCAGTATGCTGCGTATGGTGAATACCGGCACCTTAGCCACCGCCATCATGGCTTACTTTGCTTTTAGTGGTGGTATACCTGAGTCTTACCGTGTTGGGGTGGGTGCGGTATTAGCAGTATTATTGGCCATTGTTTATTTTTATGGCTGGCGTATCTCCAAAGGCATGACAGAGCCCCTTAAAAATGCAGCGCTCATGGCGCAGCAAATTGCAGCGGGTAACTTACTCTTAGAGGTACATCATGATGCCAAAAAAGATTCCGACGAAACCGCACATTTGTATTTTTGCTTAGACCTAATGCGTAAAGGGCTCACCGTTATTTCCAGTGATACCCACGCGGCCATTCAAGCCACTAAGCAAATCTCAGAGTTAATTGACGCAGATAATCAACTTTTAGCTGAACGCACCCAAAACCAAGCTGTTTCACTACAACAAACGGCTGCCAGCATGGAAGAGCTCACCGTTACCGTGCAACAAAACGCCGACAACACCACCGAAGCCACACGCTTAGCCCAAAGCAGCATGAGTACCGCCCAACAAGGCGGCAGCGCCGTGCAAGACATGGTAGATACCATGCAAGGCATACACCAAAGTGCGCGCCAAATCGCGGAAATCGTCACCCTCATTGAGGGTATTGCCTTTCAAACCAATATATTAGCCCTCAATGCCGCCGTAGAATCCGCCCGCGCGGGTGAAGCGGGCCGTGGTTTTGCCGTGGTAGCCGGCGAGGTACGCAATTTAGCCCAACGCAGCTCTCAGGCCGCCGGTGAGATTAAAGAGCTGATCGAAGGGTCAGTAACCCGTATGGAAACCGGTGTAAAGCAAGCCGAGCACGCGGGCACCACCATGAGCGATATTGTGCAGTCGGTACAACAAGTGAATAACATTATCGACGAAATTTCCGTAGCCTCCGGTGAACAAGCCACCGGCCTACATCAAATCCATCAAGCCATTGCCCAAATTGATGAGGCCACCGAGCAAAACACCAGCCTAGTTAGCCATTTAGGCGGCTCAGTGGCTGAACTAGCCACTCAGGCGGAGCTATTAGAGCAGGCGATTAGGGTGCTGAATGCAGGGCACATATACAGTGCTTCTACAAACATACAGGCAAATAGAACCTTGAAAGCAAGCTAACCTCCTGCTGTATTTAAAGACTTCTGGGAAACCTTACAAAGTCCGCAACCTCGCCCTACGCAGCTCCAGCGCCGCCGGTGAAATCAAAGAGCTACTGCAAACCGCCGTCAACCGCATCAGCACCGGCGTAGGCCAAGCCGAGCAAGCAAGCCGGCCAAATCATGGAAAACATCGTCGCTGCTGTAGAGCGCGTCACCCAAACCATCGCCGAAATCGCCAACTCCTCCACCGAACAAACCCAAGGCTTGGCACAAAGTCAATCGGCTGTGGAGCAGCTAGAGCATCTTTACCACAATTGTGGTTAAACGAACATCGAAGAATCGCAATAATCGCGGGCATGGCCTGTAATTATGTGTTGGAGAATGCGGTGGGGTTGTTATAGTAATTGAACCGTTGCCTTCTGCGCTTTCGCTATTTTGACAGCCCTCTTATCAAAGGAGGCGAAGATTTTGCCGCCTAACTCCATACCTAAATGCCATAATACCCCATCAGCAAAATCCCCTCCCTCTTGCATAAACACCAGACCCGCCTCTACTGCTGCAATGTCTGTACGCACATTAGCTGCTCTTACTAAAGCATAAATCGCCGCTTCAATATCCGTATCTGAAACCTTGTAGGCTCTACTCAAAACCCAATTGAGCTCACAAAAAACAATAGGTGAAACAGCCACTAAGCTGGCCTCAGACAACAGTTTTTGAGCTGCTGCAGCCTGTTTGGGCTCATCAGCAACGATGGCGCGAACTAACACATTCGTATCAGCAATGATTTCCATTATTTTTCACCCGCCCACCCATCTGCTATCGCTTGATTCATTTCTTCTATACTCACCACCTCACCCGATGTTTTATCTTTTAGCAAACCAAATACATGACTAATGGGTTGCACGGACTCTTTAGCTTTAATACGTAACTCACCATCGGGGAGCTTTATCACCTCCACTCTCTGCCCTCGCTGTATACCCAAGTGCTGTAACAAATCTCTCTTTAGAGTAATCTGCCCTTTAGATGTAATCGATAATGTAGTCATCATGTTCTCCTTTAGTATTCACTCCTATAGTAATGATGATTTACATTACCATCAAGAGAAAACATCTTAATCACACAAGGTAATGGATGCTAGTGGAAGCTGGCTGGTAATTGGTTAGATCGGGCATGGCCCGATCTTCACGGGGGGTAGCTCCACCAATATTACCAATTATCACCAGTGAGTATTGGGCCATGCCCAATACCTCTACAGGGGTGTGCTGTGTCAATCGCGGGCATGGCCCGCTCCTGCGTTCGGATTATTCTCCCAACTGTCACCAAATGCAAATTTCACTACCAATCGCTAAACTTCTCCCCACCCCTGCCGTAACCATAACAAGACGATGGGATTGCCACCCGTGAGTATCGGGCCATGCCCGATACCCTATCTGCGACAGCCCCCGTCACCAAATTAAAAAAGTTCACGGCCCACCCTAAAGTTTTAAGCAGGCTAGTCGTAACTTAGATTGAAATAACCAAATTCATTACCAACGACGTAATATAAGGAAATAATATGTCTGTTATTAACACCAACGTATTAGCTCTGTCCTCACAGAACAATCTACAAAAATCCCAATCCGCTTTGGGTTCTGCCATTGAGCGTTTGTCCTCTGGTATGCGCATTAACAGCGCTAAAGATGATGCCGCGGGTCAAGCCATTGCTAACCGTTTTACCGCAAACATCAAGGGTTTAACACAAGCAACTCGTAACGCTAATGATGGTATATCCATTGCGCAAACGGCTGAAGGGTCATTAAATGAAATTAATAATAATTTACAGCGTATCCGTGAACTTTCAGTTCAAGCTCAAAATGGAACAAACTCTACATCAGATGTAGACTCCATTCAGCAAGAAGTTAACCAGCGTTTAGATGAAATCAAACGCGTTGCTGAAGAAACCCAGTTTAATGGAATAGATGTACTAAATACCACGAGTGATAAAACAATTTCTATCCAAGTAGGTGCCCATGACACTCAAAAAATTGATATTAAGATTGCAGCAAACTCAAGCTGGAATTTACACACTGCAGCAGCTAGTGGTACACAAGGATATTTAGGTACTGGGACAGAGGTTGCACGTAAAGTAGAGCATAGTGGCGTTGACGTATTGGCTGCTGATGTATTAAAGAGCGTGGACGATGCCCTAAAAGCTGTTGACACTCAACGCTCTGAACTAGGTGCAATTCAGAACCGTTTTGAGTCTACCATCGCAAACTTGAATAATACTGTAACAAACCTATCTGCCGCCCGCAGCCGTATTGAAGACGCCGACTACGCAGTCGAAGTTTCCAATATGACTCGCGCACAGATCCTACAACAAGCGGGGACCTCCGTATTAGCGCAAGCTAACCAAGTGCCTCAGTCTGTACTATCCTTACTAGGTTAATATCTAGTAGTTATAAAAGAATCACTAAGAACAAATACGTTCTCAGCTAGCAGAAAACTTTCACTTTCTAGTTACTGCTAGCTTATCAAGGACCAAGTTTGATGTAACGTCAAACTTGGTTCTTTTTCTTTAAATATTCGAAAAATTTTTATATTATATTCATCAAATTAGTAAAAAACCTAATAAGTAATCTTATAAAATGACAGTAAATACTACTTTTTTATTTAAAAAAAAACTAAAATCACTCATAGAAACTTCTACTTTAAATCCTAAGAAAACACTAGAAAAAGCAAAAAAACTTTTAAAAAATCAACCTAAAAATGTAATACTTCTAACTCTCGCTGGCGATTCTGCTAGAGCTTTAGAGCTATTTGAATCTGCTTCCATATACCTTAAAAACGCTTTAACTTACGAACCTGATAACCTTTGGGCTTTACGTACAAAAGCAAATTTAAATATAGATAAAAAAAATATCTCTTCGGCGATTCCTATTTTAGAAAAAATTATTAAAAAAAAACCTAACGATACCAAATCCCTCCAACTTTTATCCTCAGCTTATATAAAATCAAAAAACTTCGATGATTACTTTACACTATTCAACAACCACAAAGAAAGCATAAGAAAAGATCCTTATTTATTAAGTTATTATGGAATAGCACAACTCGAATCAGCTAATATTAATGAAGCAATTAAGACATTTAAGGGTTGTTTTCACTTAGATAATAATGATGAAAAAATGTATGGAAATTTAATTTTCTCTATGCATTACAGCCCAAACTATAATCCTTCACAAATATTAGAAGAGTGTAGAAATTACCAAAACTATTTTCGCCCTAATCTTCCTATTATTCGCGCTCAATCAGCAAATCCTGATCGTAATAAAAAAATTCGTATTGGTATGATTTCAGACGGCTTTAGAACTCATCCAGTAGGATCAATGATTACGTACGCACTAGCAGCTGTACCGTCTGAGCAAATTGAGTTCTATGCTTACAGCTCAAGCTCTACTTCTGATAATATTACTAAAAAAATCAAAGAAAGATGTGCATATTGGCGAGAAATAAAAAAAACCTCAGATGAAGACTTAGATCAACTTATCCGTAAAGATAACATTGATATTCTTCTAGACCTTAGCGGCTATAATACCAATTCAAGAATGAAAACAATAATGATGGAACCTGCCCCTATCATTGTCAAATGGGTTGGAGGTTTAATTAGCAGTACAGGCATAGATGCTATTGATTATTTACTTAGCGATCATATTGAAACACCAGCAGGAGCAGACTCTCTTTACACCGAAAAACTCATTCGCTTACCTGACGATTACATTTGCTTCAAACCTCCCTTTTACACCCCTCCTATTAACGACTTGCCTTTTAATAAAAATGGGTATATTACGTTTGGGTGCTTTAATAACGCCAGTAAGATTAATGATACGCTCTTAGAGTCGTGGGCTAACATATTAAATAGTGTGCCCAATTCTCGCCTCTTTTTAAAAAGTCACGGTTTTGCAAGTAGTTCTTTACACCAACATATCTACGACTTTTTCTCAAAACATAATATTGCTGAAGATCGAATTAGAGTAGAAGGAAGTTCTCCACACCTAGAGCTTCTCAAAAGTTATAACGATGTTGACATTGCCCTTGATCCATGGCCTTACTCAGGTGGCTTAACAACTTGTGAAGCATTAATTATGGGGGTGCCAGTTATTACTCTACCCGGCCCAACTTTTGCCGGAAGACACTCTGCCACTCACCTAGTGAATGCAGGCATGCCTGAATTAGTAGCTGATAACTGGGAGCATTATCAGCAATTAGCTCTTGATTTAGCTAATGATCAAGAGAGCCTAAACATCATTAGACAAAACCTACGGACTATCGTTCTACAATCCCCACTATGTGACGCAAAACGCTTTGCACAGAGCTTTAGTAACGCTATGCGTGCCATCTGGCAAAGGCATTGCTCAGGAAAATCTCCTGAGGCTTTAACACTAGATGAAAATTTAGTAGCACATTTTGCTGATGAGCAAACGCCCACGGAAATAACTCACCCTGCTCCATCAAACGAGAAACTACTTCCTTCATTTACACCAGACAACAGCTCAGAAACTTTTAGTTTTCAACTACAAGGCAAAGTTATTACTGTAGATAATGGAACTCTCTTACCATTAAGGAATAACTTTTCTGAGTTAAATAATCAAAATGCATTTTCTTTTATTATATTTGACCCTGCTGGGGCGATTAACAAGCAGAATCTGCCTATTGATCTAGAGCATTCAATCCAAGTTTTCCCTTATCATTCCTTAGGTGATGGCGAGCCAAGAACACTTTTTGCTACTATAGACCCAACTCTGTCAAGCACTCTCCCACCTTTAAATAATGCCTCATCTACAGATAATGAAAAAAATGCTGTTATTGCGGAAATTCCAATTGCTACAGTAAAAACAGATGAACTAGCCAGCTTAAATGGAGTGGACTGGTTATTATTAAGTGCTCATCACAAGGTACTTTCTTTACTGAGCGAGAAGAATGCATTAACGAGCAATATGTTAGTAGTACAAGTAAATGTACCAGCAAAACCCCTATATCAAAATCAATCTACTATTGATGAGATTACTAATCATTTAGCTATTTTTGGCTTTGAGCTATACCGGATAGAAGGCATATCACACTATAATTACTTAGATAAAGTAACTGATAATGATACAGAGTATATGCCTACAAATACTCACATCAAAGAATACGCTTTATTATTTGTGCCTAATCAAAAAAAGCTTCAGAGCTTAACAGCAAGTGAGCGTGAAAAACTTGCTTTTATTTTATACAGTGCTTATAAAATAAAAGATTTTGTTTATCATATTTTATCAATTGATAATCAAAAACGAGCATTAAACTATCTCTACGAAAATAAGCCTGTAAAAAACCCTTTAATTAATCAAAAACCAACCTCTCTACAGCAATCTTTATTAAGCAATGATCAATATATTATTCCCGACTCCCCTGCTATGAGTTTAGGAGAGACTAAATTATTAAAAAAACATCTTAAAAGAAGTCAAAATTACTTTGAATTTGGAAGTGGAGGATCTAGTAAATTAGCTGCAAAAATGGGGTTAATTGTTAATGGTGTAGAAAGTGATTTTAAATGGTTAGAGCAATTAAAAAAAGAAATAGGAAATAGTAACATAGAATATATAAATATAGGTCCAACAAAAGAATGGGGTTATCCTATTGACTCTTCATTTCAGGATAAATTTCATTTATACAGTGAAGCTGTACATAAATCAGATCTAAATTATGATTTTATTTTAATTGATGGCCGTTTCCGTGTGGCATGTGCACTTCAATCAATCCTTCATATCCTAAATTATAAAAGTGAAAACGATACTATAATTTTTATTCATGATTTTTGGGGAAGAGAATATTATAAAGAAGTTTTAAACTTCCTAGATGAAACTGAGTCAACAGATACGGCAGCAGTATTTAAAGTTAAACCAAATATAAATATAAAAGAATTATATAAGAAAATAAATATTTACAATAAAGATTGTCGCTAAATATGAAAGTAACTTTTTTTGGAATTGGCTATGTAGGTTTAGTTCAGGCAACCGTCTTCTCTGAAGTCGGCCATGAGGTAATGTGCATTGATATTGATACACATAAAATTGATGGTTTAAACAAAGGTATCATTCCCATCTATGAGCCAAACCTAGATACCATGGTGCAATCAAACCTATCCGCTGGCCGACTAAGCTTTTCAACTTCAATGAAAGAAGGAATTGAGCATGGAGAACTGTTCTTTATCGCTGTGGGTACACCACCAGATGAAGATGGTTCAGCTGATCTAAGCCATGTACTTGACGTTGCTCACATGATTGGTCAGCACATCACGCGCCCATCTTTAATCGTTAACAAGTCTACGGTGCCTGTAGGCACAGCAGACTTGGTTAAAAATACGATTAAAAAAGAGTTAATTAATCGAGGACTTGAATCTTTAGATTTTGATGTGATCTCTAACCCAGAGTTTCTCAAAGAAGGTTCTGCAGTCGCAGACTGTACACGCCCCGACCGAATTATTATCGGTACAAATAACGCTAAGTCTGAAGCATTAATGCGGGAACTATATGCTCCTTTTAACCGAAACCATGAAAAAATCATTGTCATGGATACGCGCAGTGCCGAACTCACTAAATACGCAGCAAACGGAATGCTTGCTACAAAGATTAGTTTTATGAACGAAATATCTGCAATTGCTGAAACCGTAGGGGCAGATATAGAGATGGTTCGACAAGGTATAGGCTCTGACCCTAGAATAGGCTATCACTTCATCTATGCAGGAGCTGGGTACGGAGGTTCTTGTTTTCCAAAAGATGTTAGAGCGCTAATACAAACAGCGGAAGAAATTAATATTAATCCAAAAATACTCAAGGCCGTTGAGTCTCGCAACGAATTACAAAAGCAAGTCTTATACAAAAAGATCATGGATTACTTCGATAATGAGATCACAAATAAAACTTTTGCTATTTGGGGACTTAGCTTTAAACCAAAAACCGATGATATGCGAGAAGCACCAAGCCGTGTATTAATGGAATCATTATGGCGTAAGGGTGCCACAATCAGAGCTTATGATCCAAAAGCGATGGATGAAACTCAACGTCTCTATGGTTCACGCGATGATTTAACTCTGTGTGGCACGAAAGAAACCGCATTAAAAGGGGCTGATGCACTTATTATCGTAACTGACTGGTCGGTTTTTAAAGCCCCTGATTTTGACTTAATAAAGCAAGAACTTAACTTTCCATTAATTTTTGATGGGCGTAATCTTTACGATCCGAACAGACTTTCACAACAAGGGATCACATATATTTCCATCGGTAGAAAAGAAGTTAAATCAATAACTCTGGCTGTAAAACCAGATTTCGGCCAATAGTGAATATTAAAATTCACAGAATTTTCAGCATAGATTTAGATACTAGAGCTAGAAGCCGAAGACTTCCAGCGCTTAAAACCTGCCACAGAAGTGCTGCCTTCCTCACTACAAACCAAGCTCGGCATTCGCGGCCGTAGTCCTCAGGTCAAACCTACTAAAGAACGCATCACCATTAGGCTATCACCTGAAGTGGTAGAAGCTTTTAAGGCTAAAGGGGCGGGCTGGCAATCACGTATAGATGAAGCGCTAAAAGAATGGCTAGTTGAGCACTCATAACTCTAATTAGCCCCCCGTAGATGCCCGCTCATAGCGGGCATCTACGGGGGGCATTCTTATTAAACACTTAGCCCATTATGCCGTTAACGGCATATGCTCACCCTAAACACAAACATCCCTGCTCTCATTGCACAGGGCCATTTGGCGAAGACCCAATCGGCTCTGGGGACGGCTATTGAGCGTTTGTCGTCGGGTTTGCGTATTAACAGTGCCAAAGATGATCCGGCGGGGCTCGCCATTGCGAACCGTATGACAGCCAATATCCGTGGGCTTACACAAGCCTCACGTAATACCAATGATGGGATTTCTATGGCGCTAACGGCAGAAGGGGCGCTGGATCAGATTAATGAAAACATTCAGCGTATACGGGTGCTGTCGGTGCAGGCGGCAAATGGTAGCAATACGAATAAAGACCGTACCTCTATACAGCAGGAAATTGAGCAGCGCTTAGAGGAAATAGACCGTATTTCTGAGCAAACCCACTTCAATGGTATTAATTTATTAGGTAATGGCGCTAGAAATATCGCCATTCAAGTAGGTGCGCACGATGGGCAGACCATTGAGATTGAATTTTCTACGATTAATAAGAATAGCTTAGGCTTAGATGGCTTTACCGTAGCTGAAAAAGACGGCAACGCCCCCACCGCTGATCCTTTGAAAAAACTGGATGATGCTCTACAAAAGGTCGATGATTTACGCAGCCATCTAGGAGCTATTCAAAACCGGTTTGAATCGGTAATTAATACCAATAATAATATGGTAATCAACCTCTCCGCTGCCCGCAGCCGCATCCAAGACGCTGACTACGCCGTAGAAATCTCTAATATGCTACGCGCCCAAGTGAAGCAGCAAATCGGCATGTGGGCCCTAGCCCAAGCCAATCAAACACCGAATCTGATATTGACGTTGTTGCAGCAGAGTTTAGGAAGATAGTGTTTTTAGGCTATTAGCCAACCTTAGCTAACAGTGTATAATTAGTTGACCTATGGCAATAATCACGGTTAAAGGATTCGCACTATGCAACATATTAATATGCATCAAGCCAAATCATCACTGTCTCAGCTAGTTGAAGCTATAGAGTCTGGTGAAAAAGAAGAATATATTATTGCTAGGCATGGCCACCCTGCAGCAAAGCTAGTGGCACTCTCTAAACAGCCTAAAAAGCGGCTGGGTGTGGCGGAAGGCAAATTTAAAGTACCTGATACTATCGATCAAGATAATGAGAGTATTACTGAGCTTTTTGCAGGGGATAAGTGATAAATATATTGCAATACCCTAAAGTTTTAACTATTGAAGCCTAAAATATCACCTGCCCCTCCGTCTCATCCGGCCTCCCCCCTTGCCAATGCGCCGCCTTTAAGTGCACCCGTATACGCGCTATAGCCTGCGAACGTAATTGCGACACGCGGCCTTCGGTGATTTCCATGACCGCGGCAATTTCTTTTTGGTTTAAATCTTCTTGAAACTGCAACGCAAATAGTAACTTTTCACGCTCAGGTAACGCATCAATGGCTTCTATCAGTGCGACGCGCAAATCATGAGACACCAAGTGATGGAGTGGGTTACCGGCATCGCCCGTCTCATCCGTGGCGCTGAGAAAATCCAAGGCATCCCCCTGCCCGTCTTCACTATAACGCCCTAAATCCTCATAATGAATCACTTGCACACCACTGGCATCTTCTAAGAGCAGCTGGTATTCATCCAACTCTAACTCCATCTCGGTGGCCACCTCTTGCTCGGTGGGCTGGCGCATGAGGCGTTGGCGTAGGGTGTGGATGGCGGTTTCTATTTGGCGGGCTTTGGCGCGCACACTGCGTGAGAGCCAGTCTTGGCTGCGCAGCTCATCTAGCATAGAGCCGCGTATGCGAGTGATGGCGTAGGTTTCAAACTGCGCATCTGCCATTGCCTCATAGCGGCGTATGGCATCTAATAAGCCCATCATGCCAGCTTGGATTAAATCATCCAGCTCCACGTTCGACGGTAAGCGTGCCAGCAGCTGTAAAGCTTGACGGCGTACTAAGGGAGCATACTGCCCTACCAGAGCGTCTTCAGAGAGTGACATAAGCAAATAACACTTCAAAACACAATTCGTATTAGACCTCTATTATGCCTTATATGTAAGCAAATGCGGCGCCTTTTATAGCTAATCGTCGGTATAAGCTTTGTAAATCAAAGAAAACTAAACTTTCCGTAAATACTGCCGTACATATACAAAGTAGGTGATTTTGTCATTTTTTACTCTCAGGAGCTATCCATGGTAAACCCAGTTTCTCCACAGGCCCTGCCCGTAATAATGCCTAATACAGCCTCTGATACTGAAACGCTGCCTCACAAGCAAAATGCGGCAGTACAGGTGCAGGCTAGCGCAGAGAGCCGCAGTCAAAGTCAAGAATACCAGCGCTGGCCCCACCGCCCGCCCATGGGGGACCTCATCGAGCCGGAAAAAAGCTCGTTAGATACAGCGCTTGAGCAGTTGAATGAAAATATGAAGGCGTGGTCCACCGGTTTACGTTTTGATGTGGATGATGATACCCAAAAGTTAGTGGTGTCTTTAGTGGATACCGAATCCGGCGAAGTGATTCGTGCCGTACCCTCTGATGCCGCTCTGCAAATTTCGAAAATGATTGCAAAATTCCAGGGCAACAGCATTAACACCAAAGCGTAAACGCATTACAATTTAATTACAGAATACAAAGAAGCTAAGGAGCTCTATATGGCTATTTCATCCATCGGCGTAGGTTCAGGCCTACCGTTAGACCAATTACTCACAGATCTGCGCAAAGCTGAAAGCCAGCCCTTAAATTTAATTAAACAGCGCCAGCAACTCTCTGAGGCTCGTTTATCGGGCTACGGGATTATTAAAAGCTCGGTCACTGATTTACAAAAAGCAGCTCAAGCGCTAGGCGATACCGAAAAGTTCGGCGCGCTTAAGGCCAGCTCTTCCAATAAAGATATCATTGGCATTAAAGCGGATAACAGTGCTATTGCTGGTAATTACAATGTAAAAATCGATAACCTAGCCACTCAACAGTCTTTAGTAGCAAATGGTAGAGAGAGCCGTACCGAAAACATAGGTGGTGGTGGCGGTACCATTAGCTTTACCATTAACGGTAATGCACAAGAGGTTGAGTTAGGTGATGATGCCTCTTTAGAGGGCATTATGAAAGCCGTCAATGCCAACTCAGATTTGGGTGTGCAGGCCACTATGGTCAATGATGGCTCCGGCACGCCTTATCGCCTCATGTTTACCGCTAAAGACACCGGTACTGAAGCGGCTGTTACTAATATTAGCGTTACAGGTAATGATGATTTAAATGGTGTTTTAGCCTATGACGCCGCTAATAACACCGCTAACTACAATGATAGCGTGGCGGCCCAAGATGCGAACGTCAAAGTGAATGGTATCGCTATTACTAGCCAAAGCAACACAATTGAAGGCGCGATCGAAGGCGTAACCATAGACCTCAAAGCCATGCCCACCGAAGCGAATACCGAGTTTAAACTCAGTGTGAGCCGCGATGACTCTGTAGCTACCAACGCCGTTAAAGACTTCGTTAAAGAGTACAATGCTCTTTTAGACACCATCAAAAAGCAAACCTCTTTTGATGTGGAAGCAGGTCAAAGCAGTGTATTAACAGGTGACTCTTTAGTACGACGCGTAGAATCACAAATGCGAGTTGCTCTTGGTAATGCTGAAGGTTCTGGTGCCATTCGTACCCTTACAGATTTGGGTATTACCACTGACTACAAAACCGGTAAATTAGAAATTGATGAAGATAAGCTAGATGCCGCCGTTAAAAACAACTTAAATGATGTAACTAACTTTTTAACAGGTGACAACGGCTTAGCTAACAAGGTAGATAGCACGGCAAATCAGTTCATTAAATCGGGCGGCTTAATTAGTAACAGCGAAGACAGCATCAACAGCAATATTCGCATGCTAAAGACTCAGTATGAAAGCACGTCTGACCGCATTGATCAAAAAATGGAAAACTACCGTAAACAGTTTACTCAGCTAGACGTAATGGTAAACCAGATGAACGGTATGAGCACTTACCTTACCCAACAGCTAGACATGTTGGCCAACATGAACGCACCCAAGAAGTAAATTATGACTACATACGGACGCAGGCCCGGCGTAGGACGCCACTCCATTGACTCCTACGCCACCATAGGCTTACAAACTGAAGTGTTTAGCGCGACCCCTGAGGAGCTCATCACCATGCTCATCGATGGTGCTAGGTCTTCAGTTATTAAGGCAAAAATGCATTTGGAAAATGGTGATATCGCTGAGCGCGGTAAGGCCATATCCAAAGCTATTGATATAGTAGATACTGGGCTTAAAAGCGTGGTAGATCAAGAAAAAGGCGGTGAAGTGGCTACGCAACTTATTGCCAATTACGACCTCATCATCTATCACCTCATGCAAGCCAATTTGCACTCCGATGCCAAAGGCTTAAACATTGCCCAAGAGATGCTGCAATCTTTAGGTGATACGTGGAAAGAAGCAACCAATCAAAAGTAATTATGACGCCACTACAGCACTACGAACTCCTCTTAGACCTTACTAGCCGCATGCTAGCAGAGGCGCATCATGCCCAATGGGAGCAAGTAGTCGCGATAAGTGCGGATTACGTAGCTGCCGTGGAAAAACTCAAAAGCCTGCCTGCGCCAGCAACGGCGGATGCCGATACGGAAGCGCAGCAAAAGCTGCTCAGCCGCATTATTGAAAACGATAAACAAATCCAAGAATTAGTGGCACCTGAACTACAGCGCTTAGGGGGCTTATTGGGTGATACGCAGCGCCACAAAAATGTGGTGCAAGCCTATTGCGGCCCTAGTATGAATCAATGAGCCTGGGCCCTTCTTCCCTCGGTAATTTACTTGCCCAACGCCTAGACACCGTTCTAGGCATTAGTCAATCTGGGCAGGCGCGCACCGGTGCGCACCCGGATGCCTTACGGCAAACGCAGCCCACAAATCGCTTAATTCCTACAGAAAATCAAAACCAGCGCGGTCAGCAGGCCGATAGAGCGCTGGGTGATAAAGCGGCTCAAGCCGGGGAACGCGACAAAGGCGCTGAGATTGGGCGCCAAGATCCGCGGGTGGCTAGCCAGCTGCAGCGTTTTATTACCGATAGCCGTTTTACCCAATCCGCCCCCACTACCCTTGGGCGCACCGCACGTACCATTTTAGCCTTACTGTCTACGCAGCAAGGCAATCAACCCGTACAAGGTAAAGCGCCTTTATTGCAGCCACGCCAATTAGCGCAGGCTGCCAGCGGGCCTACGGCCTTAGCCAGTGTGTTTATGCAAGCGCTAAGCCAAAATGTGCAGCAAAGTGGTATGTTTTATGAATCACACTTAGCACAGTTAGTTAAAGGGCAAACTACGCTTTCGCAATTACAACAACAGCCACAGGCACAAGCCCATTTACAGGCGGCATCCGATGCAGACGGTAAAACCAGCGGTGCCAAACAGGCCCAACAAAGTCTACAAGCCGCGCAAACGGCGGCCAGTTTGCAACAATCCGGTATTGATCCTTCTACTCAACAGATTGTGCGTCAGCAGTTAGAAGTGCTGGCGAATCAGTTGTTTGCGTGGCGCGGTGAGGCCTGGCCTGGGGCCCCTATGGAATTAGAGGTCCAGCGCCGCCAAGAAGAACAAGGCGATACTGACCAAGAACTCAATCCAGAAGATGAAAATCACACCCCGTGGCAAACGCGGTTACGTGTAAAGCTGCCAAAC
Organism: Paenalcaligenes sp. DL 309; assembly: GCF_057475285.1. Lineage (NCBI taxonomy): Bacteria > Pseudomonadati > Pseudomonadota > Betaproteobacteria > Burkholderiales > Alcaligenaceae > Paenalcaligenes > Paenalcaligenes sp. DL 309. Next base: position 95,021 of record NZ_JBYBKW010000005.1, on the reverse strand, counting down.
TTGGGGGAAGTAGAGGCCCGGTTATATATGAATGAAAACGCTTTACGTTTACATTTGCGCGCCCCCAAATCCGCTGAGCACCTAAATATAAATTTACAGCCTTTAGTGCAGCGCTTACAAGCGCAAGGCATAGATATAGAACAATTACAAGTGGCTCCAAGTGAGATTCATGATGAGCCATAATAAAAATCGCCCACCAAATAGTGCGATTGCTCTGCGCTATGACCCAACGGCCGATAACGCCCCACGCGTAGTCGCCAAGGGTTACGGCCATGTGGCCGATGCTATTATTGCCACAGCCAAAGAGCACGATTTGTATGTGCATGAATCTAAAGAATTAGTGGGTTTGTTGATGCAGGTTGATTTAGACCAACATATACCGCCTGAATTGTATCTGGTGATTGCAGAATTACTCGCTTGGTTATATGCTTTAGAGTCTGACGATTCCGATACGGAGCGTTTATTCCCTACGAGTTTGTAACCATGTCTATCTCTACTTCTTCCATGGATGCCCTTTTAGCGCAGATGCGCAACGTGGCACAAAATGCCGCTGCTGGCGCCAACGCCACCCCTCTTTCCTCAAGCTCTGAAGCCAACGCGGCTAGCGGCAGTAACTTTGCTGCTGAGCTAGAGCGCAGCTTGAATCGTTTAGCCTCTACACAAAATGCTGCCAATAATCAAGCCAACGCCTTTAGCGCAGGAAGCTCAACAGCCTCTTTAAATGATGTTATGATTGACCTCCAAAAAGCGAGTCTGGCATTTCAAACCACCGTGCAGGCACGTAATCGCTTTGTGCAGGCGTATCAATCCATTGCCAGCATGCCCGTCTAATTAAGGCATGCTGTAGCCTTTTTGCTTGCTGCGCTTCGTTTTTGTATAATTCCTACCGTTTTCCGCATGTATCTTTCGACTATTCCTCGGGCATGCCGTTTAGGTATTTCTATTTATCTTTTACGAGTTTTTTTAAATGAGCCAGGCTGCCCAACTGTTTGAACGATTCCCTGGCCTAAACTTCATGCGCACCCTCCCCCGCACCGCTCAAATTGGGGCGGCTGCAGCGATTGTGGCTGTTATCGTCGTGGTGGCCATGTGGTCGCGCACGCCAGACTATGAAGTGCTTTTCTCTAATCTTGATGATAAAGACGGTGGCACTATTGTTAATGCCCTAGGCCAAATGAATATCCCCTATCAGTTTTCTGAAAGTGGCACGGCTATTCTGGTACCTAAAGGCGATGTATACGAAGCTCGCATGCAACTTGCTAGCCAAGGTTTGCCGCGGGGCGGCAATGTGGGCTTTGAGCTTTTAGATGAATCCCGTTTTGGTGCGAGCCAATTTACTGAACAAGTCACTTACCAGCGTGCGCTAGAGGGTGAGTTAGCGAATTCGGTGATGGCAGTGCATGCGGTAGAAAATGCCCGCGTGCACTTGGCCATACCGCGTGAAACTTTATTTGTACGCGACCGTCAAAAACCCACCGCCTCCGTACTGGTTACTTTATACCCCGGCCGCACCTTATCTGAAGGTCAGGTAGCCGCTATACGCTGGCTGGTTTCCTCCAGCGTGCCCTCTTTGCACGCGGATAATGTATCAATTGTTGACCAAGATGGCAGATTGTTAACGCCCCCTGATGGTGAAGGCGGGGTAATTGCCCAACGTGACTTCGCCGCCGATATAGAACACCGTGCTGTACAGCGTATTTTAACTATATTAAACCCGCTCCTAGGCCCTGGCAATGTGCGCGCGCAGGTCAGTGCCGAAGTGGATTTTGCCAGTCGCGAAGAAACTTCTGAAACCTATAGACCTAATCAAAAGCCCGGCGAAGCCTCTATACGTAGTGAGCAAAGTAGTGTTTCCATCCAAAATAGCGTCAGACCAGACGGCGGCATACCCGGTGCGCTCACCAATGAACCGCCTGCCGATCCGGTAGCGCCCATTGTGGATGAAAATGCGGTGGCTGTGACCCAAGAACAAGTGGCAAACGCCAATCAAGCACAAGCGGAAAATCAAAACGAACAAAATCAGGACCAAAACAATTTCGATAGCCGTCTAAGCACCCTTGAAGCCCAAGCCCGACTGGTTTCTCCTACCGGTAATGCCCGCACTGATAGCACCATTAATTACGAAGTGGATCGCACCATTAGTCATGTGAAAGGGCCAGCGGGTGAGCTTAAGCGCCTGTCCGTTGCTGTAGTTATTAATGACCGCTACATTGACAAAGAACTCACCCCTTTAGAGCCTCAAGAGCTAGAAAACATACGCTCACTCGTTATGGAAGCAGTGGGTTATTCAGCCACGCGTGGCGATACCCTAAGTGTAGTCAATAGCCGCTTTACCGCTCCAGAAGACTACTCCGTGCCCTTTTGGAAAAACAGCTCCTACATAGAGACTGCCATGTCGCTGTTAAAATATTTCTTAATTGCTGTGCTGTTCTTTGTATTTTGGCGCGTGGTGGTAAACCCCATTATTCAGGGGCTTATACAAGCTCGCTCTCAAGCCTTGATGGTGCGTGAAGAAGTCGAGGAAGACCTAGAGCGTGAACAAATTGCTAAAGAGCGCGCGGCTGAAATTAATCGATATGAGGATAACGTTAACACCGCCCGCAGTATGGCAGAAAAAGACCCTCGCGCCGTGGCCATGGTGTTGCGTTCTTGGATAAACAAAGAAGCGGATGAAGAGGAGGAAGAGAATGAGTAAGCAAAGTCTACGTGATAGCGCTATTTTAATGATGGCACTAGGCGAAGATGCCGCCTCGGAAGTGTTTAAATTCCTCAACCCCAAAGAGGTGCAAGAGTTAGGCGCCGCTATGGCTGACCTCAAACAACTCACCCGTAATGATATGGACCAAGTACTGGAAGACTTCCGCGAAGAAGCCGACCAATTCATGGCCGTTACCTTAGATTCCAATGATTACATACGTTCGGTGCTCACTAAAGCGCTGGGCTCAGACCGTGCCGCCGGTATTATTGAAGACATCTTAGACTCAGATGGGGGAGCTGGTAGCGGCATTGATGCTCTTAACTGGTTAGATGCTTCCAGTGTGGCTGAACTGATTGCGGATGAACACCCGCAGATTATTGCTACCATTTTAGTGCACTTAGAACGCGATAGAGCGGCCGATATTTTAGTAGAGCTAAACGAGCGGTTACGTGATGACGTGGTGCTGCGCATTGCCACTTTTGGCGGCGTACAGCCTAATGCGCTGCATGAGCTCACCGAAGTATTAAACGCCATGCTCACAGGTCAAAGCGCCAAACGCAGCAAAATGGGCGGCCCACGTACCGCTGCTGAGATGCTCAATTACATGAATACCGCCAACGAAGAAGCCATTGTTAGCAGTTTACGCAGTATGGATGCCGATCTCACCGAACGCATCGTAGAAGAAATGTTTGTCTTCGACAACTTACTGGATTTGGAAGACTCCGCCATACAGCTCATTCTTAAAGAAGTGGAAACCACTACCCTTACTGTGGCACTCAAAGGAGCGGCGGAAGAATTACGTGAGAAATTCTTCAAAAACATGTCAAACCGTGCGGCTGATATGCTGCGCGAAGACATAGAGGCCCAAGGGCCTATACGCATCTCGCGAGTTGAAGAAGAGCAAAAATCCGTGGTGGAAGTGGCCCGCCGCTTAGCCGAGTCGGATCAAATCACCTTAACAGGCCTAGGAAGTGATGAGTATGTCTGATCAAGACAACTCGCCATATGCCGACAAGCATTGGCAGCGTTGGCAGATGGAGCCCTTTGATTTTACTCCGGATGATCCCCACGCACCTAAACCCACGCCTGAAGAAGTCGACGCGGCAGCCCTATTGGCGGAAATTGCGGAGCTTAAAGAGTTGGCGCTACAGCAAGCCAAAGCCGAAGGCTATGCTGCCGGGCATCAACAAGGCGTAGAATCGGGCCGCAGCGAAGGGCTTAAAACAGGCTTTGAAGAAGGTCATGCCAAAGGCCATAAACAAGGCTATGACGAAGGCTACAAAACCGGCTATGAAGAGGGATCAGAAAAGTCCCAAGCCGAGGCCACTCGTTTAGCTGAACTCGCCACCAGCAGTGGTAGCGCGCTTAATCAGCTGCATGAAGACGTAGGCCAAGCTCTATTAGCCTTAGCGGTAGATATTGCTCAACATGTGTTACACACTGAGCTCAAACACTACCCTGAACAGCTACTGCCTTTAGTCAAAGAAACGCTCAAAGATGTAGAGCAAAGGGATCAAGCGGTGACTTTGTTGCTGCACCCCGAAGACCTTCCTTTAGTGGAGCAACACTTAGCCGAAGATTTAAAGCACAACGCCTGGCGTCTTAAAACCGATGAAAGCATTCGTGCAGGTGGTTTAGAAATAAAATCAGCACTGGGCCATATTGACGCCACCTTAGAAACACGCTGGCGCCGCACGCTATCCCGACTAGGGCCTTCCGTGGCGGCCGCGGCCAAAAACGCTCTCTAAATTTATCATCTACCTTTTATGAAGCCTTTTGCTCCTGCCTCCCCGACTGCTCAATGGCTAGCACAGCTGCAAACAGCCGGCCTGCGCATACAAAGCAGTGATGCCATTGCACGCAGTGGGCGTATTACCAAAGCCACCGGCTTAGTACTGGAAGCCACCGGCTTACGGCTGCCACTAGGGGCTTCTTGCCGTATTCAGTTATCTGAAGGCTTGGGCATATGGGCCGATGCCGAAGTGGTAGGTTTTGAAGGTGACACCTTATTTTTAATGCCCTACCATGAAACCATGGGCTTGCGCTCAGGGGCCTTGGTGCTGCCCGTAGAACCACTGACCGAAGAGCCTGTGACTCTTAATAAAAAGGCACAAGTGCAAGAGCCACAGCCTCCGGCCTTAGCACAACAACTGCCCATAGGTGATCACCTACTGGGCCGTGTGGTGGACGCTTCAGGGGCTGAGCTAGATGGTCTAGGTTCCCTAAGCATTGGCCCTAAAGCCAGTTTAAATGCCACCTTTATTAACCCCATGGAACGCATCCCTGTCACCCGTCACATGGACGTTGGAGTGCGGGCTATCAATGGGTTGCTTACCGTGGGACGCGGCCAACGTATGGGCTTATTTGCGGGCTCTGGGGTGGGTAAAAGTGTGCTTTTAGGCATGATGGCTCGCTACACTGAGGCCGATGTGATCGTGGTGGGCTTAATTGGTGAGCGTGGTCGTGAGGTTAAAGAGTTTATAGAAGACAACTTAGGGGAAATGGGTTTAAAACGCTCGGTAGTGGTGGCAGCTCCCGCGGATGTTTCTCCCCTACTCCGACTACAAGGTGCGGTATACGCCACCCGCATTGCTGAGCATTTCCGCGACCAAGGTAAACATGTGTTGCTCATTATGGATTCTCTCACGCGCTATGCCATGGCACAGCGTGAGATTGCTCTAGCTGTGGGAGAGCCCCCAGCCACTAAAGGTTATCCCCCTTCTGTATTTAATAAGCTGCCTGCCTTAGTAGAACGGGCCGGTAATGGCGCCATTACTGACGATGGCAGTGCTTCAGGATCGATTACGGCTTTTTATACCGTACTCACCGAAGGCGATGATCAACAAGATCCTATTGCGGACGCGTCGCGTGCCATATTAGATGGTCACGTGGTATTATCAAGGGCATTAGCTCAGTCTGGGCACTACCCCGCTATTGATGTAGAAGCTTCTATCTCTAGAGTGATGTCTGCGGTGGTAAGCCCTGAGCACGTCAAGCGAGTCCATAAATTTAAGCAAATTATGTCTATCTACCAGCGTAATCGTGATTTAATTGCGGTAGGAGCGTATCAGCGTGGCAATGATGCGGCTATTGATGAAGCCATAGAGCGGCATCCGTGGTTAGAATCGTATTTGCGCCAAGCGGTAGAAACACCGGTTAGTTTTGATCAGTCCGTCAATGAGTTAAACGCTATTTTAGGAGCCTAGCCCCATGCCTAATAACGCTTCCATAAAAATGCTCATTGAGTTAACAACTAACGATGTAGATCAAGAAGAACAACGCTTAGGCAAGCTAAACTCAGAGCAAGCTAAAGCCTCTGAACAGCTCACTATGCTCAAGCAATACCGTGAGGATTACACGGCACGCTTACTTGAAACCAGTAAAAATGGCGTTTCAGTGGCTAATTACCATAATTTTTACCGCTTCATTGGCACCCTAGATAAAGCCATCACTCAGCAAAGCGCCGTCATAGAGCAGTTCACACCCAAGATTGAAGCCCAGAAAAAACAATGGCTAGAGGCTAAGCAGCGTCTTAACGCATACCAAACCTTGCAGGATCGCCGTGATGCCGAACAAGCCCAGCGCCTAGCGCGCCAAGAGCAACGCGATAACGATGAGCTTTCTGCTGCCATGCATTATCGCTTACATCATATTAATTAATTAGGTTTATACATGAACGCACAGCTGCTAACCGTTTTATCTCATGCCGCACCCGCCAAGTCTGGCATAGGAGCCCTGCAAACTAAAGCCGCAGACGCGCATGGTGCAGGTGTGGGTGCGTCTTTTGCAGAGTTATTAGGTCAACAAGCAGATGCCTTAGACCCCGAATTGCTTGATATGCTGGCCGCACTAGGCCTAGATCCGCAAGCACAAAAAGAGCTCTTAGCCCAGTTAAAAGACTTGGGAGTGGATTCTGACCAATTGAATAAACTCTTACAGCAGTTTAAAAGCACGGATGATCCTAAAGAGTTACTCGCCCTGCTGCGCCAATCGCAGCCTGCTAATACCGATGCATTGCTAGCAACAAAACAAGACGTTAAAAACGCGGCTGACTTCATCAGTAGCACACTGTTTATTGCCAATGAATCCAAAGCCATACGCTCTGCTCAGGCGGCTTTGGCCAGCCTACACCAAGACGCCGCCCAGTCTTCACGCTTTAGCCTCGATAAAGACAAAAAACCGGATAATCGCTTTGATGTACGCTTTGATCTAAACAACTCTAGCGCTGCTGAAAAGAAAACCGCAAATACCTTCAACCTAAACAATTTTCAATCAGCATTGCATGCCGCTACTGAAGGGGCAAAAACAACTGTCTCTAACGCAAGCAGCCCCTTACTTTCAGAACTAAGTGGCTTATCTGCTCAAAGCCATACGGCCCAAAATAACGCAACTTTGGGTGCCAATTCATTTAATCCCACGTATAGTGCACAAATTACCACGCCCTTAAGCCAAACCGCCCAATGGGGCGCTGATTTCGGCCGTGTAATGGTGCAAATGAGTCAGCAAGCGGGACAAAATAACCAACCCGGTTTACAAACGGCTGAGATCCGCTTAGATCCCCCTGAGTTAGGGCCGTTGCGTATTATGCTCTCTATTAATGAAGGCGTAGCCAATGCGATGATTTTTGCGGCTCACGCCCAAACTAGGCAAACGATTGAGCTTTCTATTCCTCAGTTACAGCAGCAATTAGCGCAGTCGGGTTTGAGTTTAGGTGAAGCGAATGTGAGTGATCAACACTTTTTTGCTCAGTCGGAACAACAATCTGAGCAAAATAAAGGAGAAAACTCTGAAAGCTTCCGCTTGCATGGCCTAGACCAAGCTCCTGAGACCGACGCCTTACTCACAGCAAATACAAAGCAAAACACGGATCCCGATGCTATAATTGACACCTTTGCTTAATAAGCAAATACTTTGTTACATGACACGGATTTACTCTGATTGCTACCGTTATTTTTTAATCTAGTTACCCTTTTTGTGTAGGGCTGCAGTTTATTATTATGGCTACATCTACTAACGCTCGCCGCCGCAAGACGGCTCGTAATGCGACCCCTACTTCTGAGGAAACCCCTCCACGTCGCAAGCGTAAACCTTCTAAATTTAAGCGCTTAATACGCATGCTTTTGCTCATACTTATTGTGATAGCAGCCAGCGTAGGCGCTACCTTGTATTACACTTGGCCGGCTGGAGCAAATTTACTCGGCCTAGATACCCTCTTAAACATAGACACAGCCGAAGAAGAGACAAATGGAGAACTAGCCGCACAGCCTGCTGCGCCTGTGGCCCATGAGGTAGAAAAGCCTACACCTGAACCTGCCCCTGCTGAGCGGCCTATTTTTACAAATCTGGCTCCTTTTACCGTCACCATTAGTGAGGGCGGTGCTAGATCGCGAATTTTACACGTTGCCATTACCTTACAACTTTTGGATGAAAGCTCCGTTAGTCTTTTAAAAGAATATAACCCGGTGGTAAGAGATAGAATATTAAAGACGCTTTCTGAACAGCACCCGGCCCATGTACAAACCCCAGAGGGGCGCGAGCAGCTGGTGGATTCGCTTATTCATGTATTAAGTAGCCCTTATGGTGGCCCTTCCACCACCCCACGCATACAAAATGTGCTATTTACTGCTTTTGTGATTCAATAAATGTCGTATCAAAGTTTTCTCTCTCAAGACGAAGTCGATGCCCTCTTAGCAGGCGTTTCTGGCGATGAGTCTAGCGATAAAAGCAAAGAGACGGTAGATGCTGATGGTGTGCGCCCTTATGATTTGGCCTCGCCCGATCGCGTCATTCGTAACCGTATGCAAACGTTGGAGCTCATTAATGAGCGCTTTGCACGCCGTATGCGTAGTACTATGCTGAGCTTTATGCGCCGCAACGCAGACATCACCGTAGGCTCTATTAATATCCTCAAATACAGTGACTTTGAACGCAATTTACCCGTTCCGAGTAACTTAAATATGGTGCATCTGAAGCCGCTACGGGGTATTTCTCTCTTTACGTTTGACCCCAACCTTGTCTTTTTAATTATAGACAGTTTATTTGGCGGACATGGTCGATATAATACGCGGATTGAAGGTAGAGATTTCACCACCACTGAGCAACGCATCATTTTACGCTTACTCGAGCTTACGCTAGAGAGCTATTGCTCTTCTTGGGAGCCCGTATATAAGATTGAGGCTGAATATATACGCTCTGAAATGCATACGAAATTTGCCAGCATTAGTACTGGCAATGAGCTGGTAGTAGTGACCTCATTTAATATAGAATTTGGTGCACAAGGCGGCAATTTAAACATTTGTTTGCCCTACTCCATGATTGAGCCAGTACGTGATTTACTTATACGGCCCCTACAAGACACCAGTGGTGACGCCATCGATCAACGCTGGTCCCAGCAGCTTTCACGTCAAGTACGTAGTGCAGAAGTGGATTTAATTGCTGATTTTGTCAAGATTAATAGCTCAGTACGTGAGCTGCTTAATTTAAAAGTTAATGATGTACTTCCCGTAGAGATTCCTGAGAAAATCACAGCCCATGTTGATGGCGTTCCGATTTTAGAGGGCTCTTACGGCACCTTTAATCACAAGTACGCCCTGCGCGTCAATAAATTTCTCGCTAGTAAAGAACACGATTTCCACAAGGCTAAACCCCATGACAGATCCGAATAAAGCTAACGAACCACAAGACAGCGACGACTTCGAAGCCGATTGGGCTGCCGCCATGGCAGAGCAACAGGCCGGTGAAGCAGCTGAAAAAGCAGCTGAAACTGAAACCTCTGAATCTTCTGAAAGCCGTTCTGGCACCCAAGCCGAAGGTTTGAGTGATTTAGATGATGACTGGGCCGCCGCCCTAGCAGAGCAAACAGCAGGCAGCATAGATGATAGCGCTGATACCACAGCTTCCGAAACAGCAGAAGAACCAGCTGTTGCTCAGCCTCAGGCCACTGCAGACACCAGTCTTTTTAAACCTTTCGACGAAGGCAAAGACGGTAGCACGAGTGATATAGACATGATTATGGACATTCCCGTCCAACTGTCTGTAGAGCTAGGCCGCACACGACTAACACTAAAAAACATCTTGCAACTGGGTCAAGGTTCTGTGGTTGAACTGGATGGTTTAGCGGGTGAACCCATGGATATTTACGTTAATGGCTATCTGATTGCTCAAGGTGAGGTGGTGGTGGTAGAAGAAAAATACGGTATTCGTATTACTGATATCGTCACGCCTTCTGATCGTATCCAGCGCCTCAACAGCCGCCGTTAATTAATGACTAGCAATGCAACAGCTTGACCTGCTTCGGCTATCACTTAGTTTAGTTTTAGTTATTGTTTTAATCTTTGCTGCAGCGTGGTTAGCACGCCGCAGTGGTTTATTACGTAACCGCGGCCAAGCCACCATAGAAATCATCGCCTCCCAGTCTTTAGGTGGACGCAATAGTATTGTGGTGGTTGAGGTAGAAAAAAAACGCATGGTGCTTGGTATTACGCAGCATCAAATCAACCTGTTGCAAACCTTACCCGAAGATGCTGCTTTTGCATCCACACTACAACAAGCCTTGCTCCCTAAAACATCATCAACTGAGACTACTGAAGCGAGTGAAAACAACGCGTCTTAAGCCCTTCTTTTGGCTGCTTTTGCTGTTAGTACTCTGGCTGCCGCTAGGGGTACAAGCGCAGCAATTGGGTATGCCCTCTATTACTAGCAATCCCAATGCCGATGGGGGGCAAACGTGGTCTTTATCGGTAGAAACCTTGGTGTTGCTCACCATGATGTCGTTTCTACCCGCTATGCTAATGATGATGACGGGGTTTACGCGTATTATTATTGTGCTGGGTTTGCTACGTAATGCGATGGGAACGAACACCTCACCACCTAACCCGGTGCTCATTGGCATTGCCTTATTTCTTACTTTTTTTGCCATGTCACCGGTGTTTGATGAGGTCTATGAGCAAGCCTACGAACCGTTAGCAAAAAATGAAATTAACTTACAAGAGGCCTTAGGTGCGGGCGCAAAACCGCTAAAGACCTTTATGCTGCATCAAACCCGTGAAACCGATCTGATGCTATTTGCCGATATGGCAAACGTCACTGAGGTACAAACACCAGAAGATCTACCTTTACGTATACTAGTACCCGCTTTTGTTACCAGTGAACTAAAAACCGCCTTTCAAATTGGCTTTACCATCTTCATTCCCTTTTTAATCATTGATTTAGTCGTCGCCAGCACCATGATGGCGCTCGGGATGATGATGGTGCCACCGGTTACCATTTCCCTGCCCTTTAAACTGATGCTATTTGTATTAGCAGATGGCTGGCATTTATTACTTGGCTCTTTAGCGCGTAGTTTTTATCAATAACAACACTAGCAAATCAAATAATCATCATTACTAGGTATTTATTATGACTCCAGATACCGTTATGAGCATGACGCATGTGGCGCTGCGTATAGCCCTAAGCATGGCAGGTCCAACCTTACTGACTTCCTTAGTGATTGGATTAACCGTGAGTATCTTCCAAGCTGCCACCCAAGTCAATGAAATGACCCTCACTTTTATTCCTAAACTCTTAGGGGTAGCCATTGTATTGGTCATACTAGGCCCTTGGCTGCTCACCACTATGATTGATTATATGCAGAGCCTATTTATCGGCATTCCTGATTTGGTCATGTAGTTTTACAAATGTAAATGATCGAATTTACCGCTGATCAACTCTATGGCTGGATTAATGCCTTTATTTGGCCGCTATTTCGTGTTTTAGGTTTATTTGCCACCGCCCCCCTATTTAGCGAATCCAGCATCACACCGCAGATGAAGGTGGGCGCGGCGGTGGTTATTTCCTTAGCCATTGCGCCTACGCTGCCCCCTATGCCTTTTATACCTACAGGCTCTTGGGAGGCGCTTTGGCTGGCCTTACAACAAATACTTATAGGCATAGCATTAGGCTTTGTTATGCGTTTGGTGTTTGCTGTTGTGCTGGTGGCAGGAGAATTCATTGGCTTTCAAATGGGGCTATCTTTTGCTTCCTTCTTTGACCCGTCTTCAGGCTCTAATACCGCCGTTATCTCTCGTCTATTGAATATAGTGACTATGCTGATTTTTTTGGCTGTGAATGGCCATTTAGTGATGCTGCAAGCCTTTATTTATACCTTTGAAATGTTTCCTATTGCTCCCGCTACCCTGCATGCAGATGGCTGGGGCGTGATTATGGATGCCAGTAAAGATATTTTCTTATCGGGCTTGCTTTTAGCCTTACCCTTAATCATAGTTTTGCTCACCATGAACTTAGCCTTTGGTATTCTCAACCGCACTGCTCAACAAATTACGATTTTTGCGGTGGGTTTTCCTATTACTTTGAGCACGGGGCTGATTCTTTTAATTATTGTGGTGCCTCAAATGACGCCATTTTTAGTACAACTTATGGAAACCGGCTATGAAAATATGGCTCGTCTCATGCACGGCTTTGCGGGCAATTAATAGTTAATATCACGATCTGGTTTGGATTCAACGGGCAACGAAACATTATGGCGTTTAACAACGCGAATAAAGTAGTTTTGCGCATCAAAATCAAGCCATAGCTCTCTATCCATATAAATCGCATCAGGTAATAAACTATTCACATGCGCCCAACGAGCCATATACGTGCCATCTGTGCGGTAATAAGTATTAACCGGATCGGCTTCTAAAAGTTGTACCACTTCATGAAAAGTAGAAATGCCAGGCTGCAATTTATTCAAGCCAGCTGAGCTGAAATTATTGCCTGTGCTATAACAAGCACTTACTAACAATAAGAACCCAGCCAGCAACGCATACCGTAAACGGCCTAGTAAAAGGTTTATTTGCACTTAAAACTCCACCCAATCGTCTTCAGCAGAAGTGGTGGATTTTTTATTACTTAAGTCAGGGCGTAATAACGGCGCATCTTTACCCCCACTAGACGTCACATTCATACCAGGAATATCCGCAGCTTTTTTTCTAGATGCTGCGGTTGGGCTGTTGGCTGTTGAGGTTTTACTTACGGGGGTTGCGGTTTTTGTTTTATGCGCGGCCCGAGCGGTTGGGCTTGGCTGCGCACTGCCTAATGCTGCCCGCGGTTTAGTGGCTGTGTGGCTAGAAGCCACTTTTCTGGTTGGGACGGTGGCTGGTCTTAATGGTTGGGAAACAGGGCGTGCCGTACTATCAATCACATTTGCATCTGCCTGAAAGCCACTGAGGATGCGATTAAGTTGCTGCACTTGATGATTCATGTCAGCAGCGGCTTTGGCGCTTTCTGTTACCATCTCTGCATTTTGTAGGGTGGTAGAATCCAACTGATTTACCGCCATGTTGATTTGGTCAATGCCACTGGACTGCTCAATAGTCGCCGCACTGATCTCACCCATAATGTCTGTAACCCGCTTTACGGAATCCACAATTTCATGCATGGTGACACCTGCACGCTCTACTTGGCCTGAACCCTCTTTGACCTTTTCACCTGAATCTTCGATTAGATCGGTAATTTCACGTGCTGCTTGAGCACTGCGTTGCGCCAAGGCTCGCACCTCAGAAGCTACCACCGCAAAGCCCCGTCCTTGTTCACCGGCCCGCGCCGCTTCAACGGCGGCATTCAAAGCTAAGATGTTTGTTTGGAAGGCAATACTATCAATAACACCCACGATTTCAGCAATTTTAGTGGAGCTGTTTGAGATTTCTTGCATGGTATTTACCACCTCACCCACTACCTTACCACCACGCTGAGCCACGGTAGAAGCCGTAGTAGCTAGCTGATTAGCCTGATGGGCATTGTCTGCGTTTTGACGCACCGTACCGGATAACTGCTCCATACTAGCAGCCGTTTGCTGCAAAGCAGCGGCTTGTTCGTCAATGCGTGAACTTAGACTGTTATTACCGCTACTCATGTTTTCAGAGCCATCACTAATCTGACGTACACTTTGCTGTATTTGCCCAAATGTTTTAGCTAAGGTGTTTTGCATTTGGCGTAAAGACTCAAACACTTGGCCAATCTCATTGCTGCCTTGATCTTCTACATGCTGCGTTAAATCTCCACCCGCAATGGCATTAAAGTGATTCGACAAACTACGCAACGGCCCTAAGATTCCTTTAGTTATGATTGAATACGTTACCACCACTAAAGCAATGGCTAGAACTGTAGAAATAATAGCCAGAATAACTGTGTTGGAGTAATGCTGCTCAGTGAGTCTAGCCACTGAATTTAACGCGTCATTTTGACTCGCTAGCGCATGCAGCTCCGTCATCATACTACGCAAGCTAATAAGGCTTAATACCGCATTAGCTACAATAGATATCAAAAACAGCACTAACAGCACAGCAATTGCTGTTCTTAATTTCACGTTATTCAACATGTAAGACTCTCATATACACAAAAGAAAAGGAGCAGGTTTAAAAGGCCAATCAAATTAAAGGTAATTATCAATTAATTAGCGTGAATTCATGGCAAATAAGCTAGTAGCTTGAATTTTCTGAAAGGCAATGGAAGCCGCTTCTAAGCCGGCACGGCGTAATTCTAACTGCGAGGCCGCGCTATAAAAATCTAAGTCTTCTAATCGAGAAATTTCAGAGGTTAAATGCAATTTTTGCATTTGTCCTGAATCTTCTATGGCTTCGATTTCATTCATACGTGCCCCTACAGAAGCGCGTACCGTGAGAATTTGGTTATAGGTTGTGTCAACTGCTCGCATGCCATCATTAACCACTTCCTGATAATCGGTGGCGGGGTCATCACTGTTTAGAGCAGTGATGACATTCTGCATTACATTGAGAATATTATCATCACCGCCAAATAGCTTTTGACCATTATCGGCGCTATCAATTTGGCGGGTTTGATCAGCCTGGATATTTCGTGGCTGCTCATTGCCTTTATATGTATACTTCCCCCCTTCTACTACAAAGGGTGGTTCGTCGCCAACAGAGCCGCTAAACAAATATTGACCATTCCCATCTTGTGCGTTCATCAGTCCTTGAATGGACTCTTTCATTTCGGTTAAAACATTTGCAATGGTTTTACGATCTTCTGATGATAAGGTGCCGTTAGAAACTTCTATGAGGCGTGTTTTGACTTCATTAACCTGCGGAATTAATGACATCAATGCATTTTCTTCTTCACCCAAAGCACGCATGGCCACTTCACGGTTTTCAGAAAAACGCGCATTCATAGATTGAGATTGCCCAAGACGTAGGGCTTGGGCGGCAGCCAGTGGATCATCCGCTGCCGTAATCATACGCTTGCCACTACCCAACTGTTGAAATACATGGACTAAATCGCCCTGCTGTCTATTTAACGAGTTAAGCCCAGTTTGGAAATAAAAGGCGGTACTAATTCGCATCATAATTTTTAATTCCTTATTATTTAAGCGCGTAGGCCTAGTATGGTGTCAAAAATGGAAGAAGCCACATCAATCATTCGGGAGGCCGCACGGAACTGATCGGTATAACGCTCTAAGTTCAAATACTCTTCGTTTAGGTCTACACCAGATACGGATTGTTGAGCCGCATAGTTTTGTTGAATCAGGTTCACTTGTGCTTTAGCAGCAGTGCTGTTTTGCTGCGAATTAACGGCTACGCGGTTCACAATTTGTGAATAACCATCGTTAAAGTTCAAACTGCCATTACCCATAGTTTTGCTCGTTTGTAGCTGAGCTAGTTTCAAGGCGTTATCACCGTTAGCGGTACCCAGCGACACCCCATTCTCACCCCCTGCCGCCGCAATCTTAGCAGGATCTGTTATTTCTACACTAAAACTGCCTGCTGTATTGCGGGTGGGGGCTAGCCGCCATGTATCGCCTGCAACCGCAGCACCCACGGGCACAGAAACAGTAACGCCACCAATGCTATCACCTGGCGTAAAGTCATTAAAGCCACCATTTGGGAGAGTGCGAATTTCAAAACTATCAGGCGATTTAGCACGAATTTCATACTCACCTCCTGTTAAGTGGTTGGCATCATTTAAGGTAACTTGAAACTCCGCACTCCCTTGGTTTGAACTCGCGGCAATGGGGTTATCAAGCGCAAAGGAAAAGAAATCTTTGCCCTCATTGCCGGCTAAATCATAACCCTCTTTATGCACGGCATTAAATTCCGAAGCGATACTTGCAGCCAAACGCCCTAAGGAGTTTTGCGCTTGATCTAAGGTATCAGAACGGTATTGCAATAAACCGCCTAACTTACCACCCTTAAAGGAAAGATCGGATACTTCGTTATAAATGGGTTCACCATTATTGAAGCCCGTAGTCACATTAATGACGTTACGGGTGGGGTCATCGTTTGAGGGTCTTGAGGCTAAAGGATAGATGGTAGGGCCGCCTAATAGCACCTGTCCCGAACCTAGCGTAATACTAAAATTACCGTCTTGCTCTAAGACCTTTACATCAACCAACTGATTCAGCTCACTCACCAGCTGATCACGCTGATCAAGTAAATCATTAGGCGCGTGATTACCCGTGCCGGAAGCTCGTGCTTTAGTGATTTGTTGGTTCATGTCGTCAATACGTTCAATGTAGCTATTAACTTGAGACACCACTGTGTCTAACTGCGTATTAATATCGCTGCGCTGATTATCAATGAAGCGATTTGCCTCATTAATCTGCGTGGCCAAACTATCTGCACGGCCAATCATCTCTTGGCGCGCAGCCGGATCTGCCGGCGTAGACGCCACCGCATTCACACTATCAAAAAATTTTTGAATGGCAGGACTAATCCCTACGGTGCGGTCAGCAAATAAATCGTTTAATTGCTTAATTTCATTACCATACGTCACCAAAGCCTCGCCTTTACTTTGGGATTGCACCAATTGATTATGCAAAAAACTATCATAAGCCCGCTGCACGGTAACGGCCTGCACACCACGCCCAATATAGCCCGCACCGGTGGCTTTAGCACCGCGGGTTTCGGACAACACCGTTTGGCGATTGTAACCTTCTACGTCTGCGTTACTGATGTTATGCCCTGTGGTTGTTAGGTTGTTTTGCGCATTATTTAATGCCGATAATCCAAGGCCATATAAATTCATGATGTGTTCCGTTTATTTTCTAATCAATTGTGTCTGTACTTTAACGACACATTGCTGAGATTCTTTAGTTTTTTTAGGGCAAGGCACCGGGATCGAAATAAGCCATAATGGATATCAGCTTATCGGCGTAGTTAGGATCGGTGGCATAACCCGCCTCTTGTACGCGGCGTGCGGCTTCTTCTGCTGTGGAGGCTCGTAGCACCGACTCATAGCGTGGGCTAGTACTTATGAGACGGGCGTAATCAGTGAGAGAATCAGCATACGAGTCATAGGCCCTAAAGGGCTGCTTCATTTTCACCATTCTCCCATCCACAAACTCGGAGGTCATAATATGAGTGACCTTACCTTTCCAGCCACCAGTGGCTTTAATACCAAATAAGTTATGACTGGTTTGGCCATTATCTAAGAGGATTTCACGCTTACCCCAGCCCGATTCCAACGCCGCTTGGCTCATAATAAGCTTGGCCGGCACACCGGTTTCTTCTGATGCCACCTGCACCGCATCACGCATTTTATTTACAAACTCAGAAATATGCTGCGGCGCACCACGCACTGCGTTGGCCACTCTATCTATAACCCCTGAGCCGCTAAGTTTTTTAATTAATGCGGTTAAAGAAGACGCATCTATAATACGCGCCTCGGGCCCCACGCCAGAACGCAAATGCGCTACGCGTGTGCTGTCTACATTCATATTTTTTTGCGAAGGTAGCCCTTGCGACTGCTGCATTTGCGCCATGAGGGCATCCGCTAAACCAAAACCAGGTTTGGACAAATTCAATGCCATTTGCTCATCAGCAATACTTTGCGTCATACGCACGGCATCGCTATCAAATAAGCCATTACCGCTCGCCATTTCTCGTGCTTTTTTTAGTAACTGTTGAATAAATAAGGCTTCAAATTGCTGGGCTACTTCGCGTTGCGCCTCAGGATTATTCGCCTGATCACCCGTTACACCTTTACGTAAGGTAGCTAGCTGGGAGGAGTCAAAAATAGATACGGGCTGACTAACGCCAGGACGGGGATAAAAATGCGTAGGCATAAGTCACCTTTTAAATCACTTCTAAATCGGCACGTAATGCGCCTGCACTTTTTAGGTTTTGTAAAATAGACAGCAAATCCTGAGGGGTGGCACCTAAGGAGTTCAAAGCACGCACCACATCAGCTAAATTTGCACTAGTAGACACACGTTGTAAGCTACCCCCTTCACTGCGTAGCTCAATATCGGTGCGATCAGTAACCACGGTTTGGCCCCCGGCAAAGGGCGTATCGGGCTGGTTCACATCGGCATCTTTGCTAATAGTGACCGATAAATTACCGTAAGCAATAGCCGCTTCATCAATAGTCACTGTGCGATTCATCACCACAGAACCCGTACGCGCATTAATCACCACTCTAGCGCGTGCCGGTGGCACCTTAACTTGTAAGTTTTCCACTTGTGAAAGAAATGCAGCCTGTGCGGCTTGATCCATAGGTGTATTAACTCGAATTACTCGTCCGTCTTCTACTATGGCAGTGCCGGTGCCAAAACGTTGATTAATAGCAGCCGCCATATTTTGTGCCGTACCAAAGTCAGTACTATTTAGCTCTAAAGTCAGCGCGCCATCATAAATATAGGTGGTAGGCACACCTTGCTCTACAATGGCACCACGTGGAATAGTCCCCCCATTTAGCTGATTAACCTGCACACTGGAGCCTCCCGATTCCGCTCCAGCCCCACCCACTAAGAGGTTACCTTGGGCCATAGCGTACACCTGCCCATTCGCTCCTTTAAGAGGAGTCATCAATAACGTTCCGCCTCGTAAACTTTTAGCATTCCCCAACGAAGACACCACCACATCTAAACTCTGACCTGGACGCGCGAACGCCGGTAAACGCGCAGTCACCATCACCGCTGCCACGTTTTTTAACTGCATATTACTACCTTGGGGAATCGTAATGCCCAACTGTGACAGCATATTGGTCAAGCTTTGTTGGGTAAAAGGCGCTTGACGTACTTGATCACCACTACCGTCTAAACCCACTACCAAGCCGTAACCCAATAGTTGATTTTCACGCACGCCTTGGATGGAGGCTAAATCTTTGATGCGTTCAGCCTGTGCCAGCGGTGCGGCAAGTAGTAGCAAAGAAATAGCAGCAGCCTTAAAAAAAGCGCCAGCAGTACTAGCGATGCGGTTATTTTTCATCATTAACTATTTAATAATTTAATTATTTACACTAAAAAGGAGCCACATTAAGGAAAAAGCGCTGTAGCCACCCCATGGTTTGCACTTCATCCATCACTCCACGGCTACGGTACTCAATACGCGCATCGGCTACCTGCGTAGACGCTACAGTGCCTGAGCCAGTGATAGAACGTGGGTCTACCACACCCGAAAAGCGAATGTACTCACTGCCCCGGTTAATGGCGATTTGTTTTTCACCTGCTACCTGTAAATTACCGTTGGGCATCACCCCTATTACGGTGGTGGTTAACGTGCCGGAGAACATATTATCAGCGCGACTGCTACCGGTGCCCTGCGAAGAATTATTCCCTGTGGCACCAAAGTTTTGTCTAGAGCCAAACTCACCGGGCAAAATAGAGGGCGCTAAACCAATATCCATGCCCGCCTCACCACTACGATTGGTATCGGTAGAGACGTTTTTGGCGGCGTTGGTTTTCTCTTGAATCATAATGGTGACAATATCACCCACGTTACGTGGTCTGCGGTCTTCAAACAACGGATAATTACCATAAGCCGTAGGCTGATAAATGGCCCCATTGGCCACCGCCTGTGGTGGCATGGGTGCCGGCGGAGGGGCGGTTAAAGGGCCTACCACTACCGGCTCAGGAGGCACCATGGCGCATGCCCCCAAAAAACTCACCATAGCTAGCGCAATGATTCTATACAAACTAGACCACATAACTATTTATGCCTTTATCTTAGATCTGCGTTAGACGACCCAGCATCTGATCAGAGGTTTGTACGGCTTTGCTGTTCATCTCATAGGCACGTTGGGCAGTAATCATATTCACTAACTCTTCGGCCACATTCACATTAGAGGTTTCAGTGTATTCTTGGAGAATTAAGCCGGCCCCGTCCATGCTAGGCTGCAGTAAGTTTGCGGGGCCTGAAGAGTCGGTTTCCACATAAAGGTTTTCACCCATGCTTTGTAAGCCACTGGTGTTTACAAAAGTGGCTAATTGCAACTGCCCTACTTCAATACTTTCTCCCACTGCCCCAGGCTGTGTGACCGATACCGTACCGTCACGGGCCACTTCAATCTGTAGGGCGTTCTCAGGGATATTAATGGGGGGCTGTAAAGGGTAACCGCCGGCAGTTACTAGTTGGCCGTTTTGGTCTAACTGCAGCTGACCGTTGCGCGTGTAGGCCAAGGTGCCATCTGGCATTTCCACCTCAAAATACCCACGTCCTTGAATAGCCACATCTAAGGAGTTACCGGTGTTATTTAAGGCGCCTTGGCTATGAATACGCTCGGTGGCTGCTGTGCGCACACCGGTACCTAGCTGTAAGCCGGTGGGCAGCTGGTTTGCATCACCCACCTGAGCACCAGGCTGGCGGATGGTTTGATACATTAAATCTTCAAAAACAGGGCGGCTACGTTTGAAACCCGCGGTGTTCACGTTAGCCAAGTTATTGGAGATGACGTCTAAGTTTGTTTGCTGGGCTTCTAGGCCTGTTTTAGCAATCCAAAGCGAGCGAATCATATAAAACCTTTAGTATTAACTGTTAGTAGCCAGAATGCTGTTGGCCTTTTCTTCACGCGAACTGGCATCGGTGATGACTTTCATCTGCATTTCAAAATGACGCGAGTTATTGATCATGGCGACCATGGCTTCTGCGGCATTCACATTACTTTTTTCTACAAAACCTGGAGCAATATTAATGGTGGGATCAGGTAGCGCCACTGCACCCTCTGCTAAGCGATACCAACCGTCATCGCCACGCTGCAAGACATTTTCATCTGGGTTAACCAAACGCAACTGGCCCACGTTTTGAATATCACGCGGGTTATCACCGGCGCCAATGACTGATATCTGGCCATCGGTAGAAAAGGTGACCGCACCGCGATCGGGCAGCTCTATAGGCCCGCCTTCTACCGAGAGCACTGGATAACCTTGTTTGGTCACCAGCATATTATCTGCATTGATGCTGAAATCACCGGCGCGCGTATAGGCCTCGCCCCCCGGCGTTTCTACGGCAAACCAACCTCTACCATCAATCGCCACATCTAAAGGATTACCTGTCTCAGCAAGCGGTCCTTCTTTATGGCTAGTGCCCGGCGTGACTTCTACGGTAGATACCCGCGTAGGAAACAGCGCCCCGCCCTGCATGGGCACAGCGCGCTGTATCGCCAGCTGCTCTCTGAAGCCTGTGGTGTTGACGTTTGCCAAGTTGTTTGCCACGGCAGACTGCTGCTGGAGCAGCTGCTGAGCGCCGTTCATGGCGGTGTAAATAATGCGATCCATAGCGGCTTACCTGTAACGAATTAACGTAATGTGATGAGGGTTTGTAGGATCTGGTCTTGCGTTTTAATGGTCTGCGCGTTGGCTTGATAGGTACGTTGCGCGATGATCATATTCACCAGTTCTTCACTCATGTCTACGTTGGATTCTTCTACGGATTGGCCTTTAAGGGTAGCTAGACCGTTTGTGCCCGGCTGCCCCAACACAGGCTGCCCCGAAGCCGCCGTTTCTATCCACGCATTACCACCTATGGGCTGTAAACCATTGAGGTTGTTAAAGTTAGCAAGGGCAATCGCGCCCATTATTTTCGTTTCGCCATTGGTGTAGTTAGCTACAATGTCGCCATTACTGGCAATAGACATGCTGCTGTAATCACCCGTGGTGTAACCGTTTTGGGTAAACTTAGGTGAGAAATCACCACCGAACTGAGTGGAGCCAGCGTAATTTATCTTTATTTTTAAGTCTGCAGCAGGAGAGCTAGCTGGAATATTAGGCGTTACACTCGTATCTGCAGCACCTATGCCTGTAACATCATAATCAACAGGATCCGTAGGGGTTATCAAGGTTCCGCTCTGATCAAATGTCAGTGTTGCTCCTTCCACTGGATCTCTATTATCAAACTTATTAAAAACTTTCCATGTGCTCTCTGTAGCTGTAGCTGCAGTTTTCACAAAATACTGCGTTACTTGGTGTGAATTGCCTAATGAGTCATAAACCGTCATAGGTAAAGAGTGTGTGTGCTTATCTGTCTCTGTCACGTTTGTAGCCGTTGCATCTGTAATAACCGATTTACGCGAATCAAAGTTAGCTTTTACAGTTGCTTCAGTTGTAGCCTGAGGCGCAATGTTACCCACTGGCACCTTAACTTCAACAAGCTCATTAGTGATATTACCCTCATTATCAGCCTTATAACCCGTCAACCGCTGCCCCTGGGCATTCACAATATTAAAATCCTTATCCGCATGGAACTGACCATTACGCGAATACATAACGGCACCTGTTTGATCCGTTAAACGAAACAAACCCGTGGCGCCATCAATGGCCATATCAAACTGATTACCCGTAGTACTAATATTACCCGTAGTGAAACGCTGATTGATCTCCGCTACCTGTACCCCTAAACCCACACGCGAATTCGCATATACGTCAGCAAAAGCAATAGTAGACGCCTTAAAACCTACCGTCTTAGAGTTTGAGATGTTATTGCCAATCACATCTAAATTCTCTGAAGCTGCCCGAAGGCCGCTTAAACCTTGTCCGAAACCCATAATTAACCTCTCTCAACCAAATTCAAAAATCTATTACATTATTTTGCGAATATCTAGCAAGGAATAATCACCAGCTAGACCTAAATTCAAACGTAAACCTTGGGTGGTATACGCCACGCTATCCACTTTTCCTGAGCGCAAAGCCTCTATGGCCACAGGCGAGTTATTCTCACCAATACTCGCCATAGCCTCCACACTGTACGCACCATCAGGCAGCACTACGCCATTATTATCCCGACCATCCCAGTTCAAGGAATACACCCCGGGCTCAGTGACCTCTACCTTCATATCACGCACCACTCGCCCACTACCATCCATAATTTTGACATTCACATCGGTAGCAGCAGCCATTAGATCAATACCAAAGGGCGTGGCTGTTTTGATTTCTGGATTACTGGAATCTGAACCTAAAGCGATCTTAGACCCGGGAACCAACACATCTTTACCAATAAGACCCGCCGCTTGCATGGATTGAGACATATCCATCTGCCCTGAGAGCGCCAGTAAGGTATCGTTTAGCTGTTGTATACCCTGCACGGTGGAGAGCTGCGCAAGCTGGCTGGTGATTTGCTCATTTTCCATGGGATTCATGGGATCTTGGTTTTTAAGCTGTGTGATAAGCATAGTCAAAAACCGATCTTGAGTATCACCCAACAAATCAGTATTACGAGCAGAGGCTAAGGCGCCACCAACCGGATTGGGATTGACGCCGTTATTGTTTATAGATGTAGGCATAATTATTGACCTATATTGAGCGTACGCATCATCAGATTTTTAGTTGTATTAACCACTTCAACATTTGCCTGATAGGAACGAGATGCCGATATCATATTGACAGTTTCAGCGACCACATCCACATTTGGCATTAATACATAGCCCGCTTCATTTGCCAACGGGTGATGGGGATCGTACTGCAACTTACCGGGCGAATTATCTTGTTGTACTGACGCCACGCGCACACCACCTATACCTGCAGCTTGTGCGGCTGGATTCGCTAAAGGAGTCACTTGAAACACAACGTGACGCGCCTTATACGGCTGACCATCTGGGCCAGCAGCGCTATCGGCGTTAGCGATATTACTTGCACTAACGTTCATGCGCTGAGACTGCGCAGTCAATGCAGAACCCGCAATTTGAAAAATGGAATAACTCATTACTATTAACCTTGCTGTAAAGCAGCCGTTAAGCCCTTAATGCGCTGAGAGATAAGTGATAGACCGGTTTGATACTGCATGGTGTTTTCAGCAAAAGCCATGCGTTCTATATCCATATCTACGGTATTACCATCTAAAGAAGGTTGCAGTGGCTGCCTATATAACAGCTTGGTGTCTGGGGCAGGAAAAGCCACCCCTGGTATATGACGGGCTGCGGTGAGAGTAAGGTGGGTAGGGCCTACGGTAGGCTTAGTGCCACCCCCCATGGCATTTTCTAAGGCTTTAGAGAAATCAAAGTCACGCGCCTTGTAATTGGGGGTGTCAGCGTTGGCAATATTTGCAGCTAGCACCTCTTGACGCTCTTGACGTAAGGCCAAGGCGGTTTGCTGAAAAGCAAAATGGTTGTTTAGTCGATCAATCATAGTTAAAACATAATAACAAATTTTACACTTCACAAGAACTGGTAAAGCTTACTAATACCTATGTAAAACACTCTACCCCAAACTACTGTCATAGTAACCTGAGATATCTCAAGTTAAACTACGATTACAACAAGTAAACCTTAACCATTCCCTAACTATTTATTCTGGGACTTATGATAAAACCACGATTCTTCGTATTACTACTAATAAGCTTGATAAGTAGCCTATCTCTATACAATCCGCTACAAGCCCAATCCCTACAAAACCCAACACAAATTGTTAGTGTAGTAGAAGAGTTTTTACATGCCCAAGCCAGCCTTTATCCAGGCACAGCCTCTATACATGTAAGCGAGCCCAGTATCCGTAACCAAACCGCTTGTGAGCAATTACAACCCTATTTGCCCTCAGGCGCCAAGCTACGCTCTAGGATGACTGTCTCTGTGCGCTGCCAAGCGCCTGAGCCCTGGACTTTACGCGTAAAGGCGGAGATAGCCATTAACGGCTACTATTACGTAAGTAACCGTACCTTAGACGTGGGGCATGCTATTAGCCTAGACGATTTAGTGCCGCGTGAAGGCGATTTGCTACGTCTACCCGCGAATGTAATAACTGACCCTAGCCTTATCGTGGGCTATATCACAAAACAACGCGTAAAATCAGGCAATACCATTCGGGCTAATACCCTACGGGATCCACAATCTATAGAGCGTGGCCAAGCCGTGCGCACCGTGGCTTACGGCACTGGCTTTACCGCTTCTGGAGAAGGCACCGCCTTACAAAGCGGCGCACCCGGTAGCCAAATACAAGTACGTGTTAGTTCAGGTAAAATCATTAGTGGCACGGTACTTGATGCACAAACAGTACAAGTGTTTTGATCTGCATCAAACAAACTGTTTCTTTTTACCGCCCTAAAGAATTATCTAGGTTTGCCGTAACCGAGTTATGTAGAACTAAACACTCAGCTCAGAGGCTCACATGAAAATAACTCCTAATACTTACACCCTTCCTCAACTCGAACGTTCGCAGCAGAAAAACCCACAAGAGCAAAGCACGTCGGGTAATCCAAAACCTAGCAGCTCCGCCGTTGCGCTTAGCTCTACCGCGCGCCATTTACAGCAAGTACAATCGAGTGCGGGCGATATAGACATGAGCCGCGTACAAGCGTTACGTGAAGCCATTGCTAATGGCACCATGGAAATCAATACGGATCGTATTGCTGATAATCTCATTGCGAGCACTCGCGAACTTTTAAAGTAATCTCTTATGCTGTTTACTGATTTACGTCCTCTACTACAAGCTGAACTTGAGCTCATGGAGCATTTTCTCTTCTCATTAGAAAAAGAGCATGCTTTACTTCTAGACAGCTACAGTAACGATGACTTATTTGATTTAACTGAGCTAAAAAATCAGTATGCCGAGCAACTGAGCCAAATTGCCGAGCAACGCGATCATGCCCTAAGCAACTTACAGCTACCTGTAGGTAGAGACGGTTTATTAGCCGCACAAACACAATACGAAACGCTGCATGAACCTATCCAAAATCTACTTGATACCGCTGAAAAAGCCCGAGTACTCAACGATGAAAACGGCCTATTAATTCAAACTTATTTGAAATACAGCGTAGAGGCCTTAGAAGCCTTAAGTGAAGCCAACCCGGCAGGCTCAGGCTCGCAAGTCTATGACGCTAAAGGCCTTACTCGCTCTGCAGCCAGTGTACGCCGTGGTATTAACCGCGCTTAGCTTTTACCTGTATTAAAAAACGTTAACCCATTGTAATACTTTTGTTTCAATGTTGTTGCAATAAGTCTTTTAAATTAAATAATTTTAACAACGAAGCTGTTACTTGCGTTTGACGTAAAGCGCCGTCCCCTGACAAAGCGAGTAACAAGGTATTAACTGCATCCAGCGCCGTCTCTTGCTCTAATTCCCACGCCGCAGCACCAAATAACGCTGCTAACTCCAACCCCAGCTCCCTATCTAAACGTTGTTGCTTTACAAAATTCTGTAAAGCCTGATGGTGATAAGCGCGTCCTACAAAACGCAATACGCGCTTAGCTTCTGTGTGCTGCAAAAACCACCTTGCCATTTGTTCGGGGCTAGTTTCCAGCAAGCTATCTACTAAGCAAAATGCATAATGGGTTTTAATCTCAGTGAGATTTTTGGCATCTAAAACCTGTAAGGCATAGAGCTGTAAGCGCACTACTTCCCCACCACGTACGCGTAACTCTATAGGGGTTTGGGCATACCAAAAACGCTGTTCTGCATACATTTTATCCATCACTCTACGATAAGGCAGTGACATTTTATGATGATTAAGAGCGTAAAAATTAAGCTGCTTAACTATTGCAGCCGGTGTGCTATGACCATCCACATGCCAACAGCGCGTAGAGGGGGCGACTAAAACCATCACATTGGTTTTGTTGTACTGCCACTGCTGCCACAGCTCATTGTTATGTTCTTCTACCCAGTGCACTACTGCACTGGGTGGGCTTTTTTCTTGTACCCAGTGCAATGCATGCTCAAGTTCAAAGCGACCGGAAACACCATGAGTGGTAGCTTTGGTTTTTTTCTCTATATCTACACGCTGATTAATACCACTATTGGTATACCAAGCGCTTTGCTCTTTTAGCTGCAATAAAGGCATAGCTAAGAGTTCACCCGTTCCAGCACCTACTACTGAGGCATAAAGCTGCGCTTTTTCAGTACTCAGACGTTGCTTAATGTGATGCACTACTACGGGCTGCCCTGCTGCAACACTATTCGCCTCTAAAACACTATCGCGTAACTGAGTGGCCGCACGTTCAGGTAAATCCGGCAACTGATGCTTTTTCTTGCTATCACGCCACAAGTCAAAAGCCGCTGAAGCAAAAGCGGCCTCATCAATTAAACCCGCCACATGGCGTAACTGGTCTAAATCCACGACCTCGTTTGAACTATTACTTAGCGCGATGATTTGTTGCAGCATCTGCGTATGACTGCTTGTGTTTTGTGTTTTAGTTTTTGCTTGCTCTTGCACCTCATTAGCCGAAATCAATGCGGCTAAATCAGCGGTAGTGGGTGCAAACAAAGCGCGGTTATTTGGACTTTTGGAAAGTGCCATATCGACCAGTTGACTGGCATTGAGGTAGCGCAAATCTTCAGGCACGCGCTGACCATCAGACACGTAATGAATGGGCAGCTGATAGCGCAAGGCAATATCTAAAGCTGCCCCTAAACGGCTGGCTTCATCCACTTTACTAATAATGCAGCCCGTTAAAGACGTACCCGCGTCTTTGCGATACATACGAGCCACCTCATCTAAGGTGTCACCATGACTGGCGGCATTGACGACTAACAATCGCTGGATTCGACGCCCGGCACTGGCTAACATCATGGACTGATCTTGCACGTATTTATCGCGCTGACTCACTCCTACGTTATCAATTAAGATCACTTGATCAGCTCGCAAGCCTAAAATAACTTGGCGTAGCTCTTGGGGCTTTTGTACCACATGAATTTTGATGTGCAGCAGGTCTGCATAAATTTTTAACTGCTCATGCGCACCTATTCGATACGTGTCTGTAGTCACTAAAACCACATTTTCAGAACTAAACTTACGCACAGCGCGGGCAGCTAGTTTAGCAATAGTAGTGGTTTTACCCACGCCAGTGGGGCCCACTAATGCCAAAGCTAAACCGGGTTGCCATAGATGATCTTCACTTTTTAAGACCGGTAAATGCGTATCTAACTCTTTACGCACCCACTGCATAGCAGCGCGTAACGACAAGCCAGCAGGTAATCGCTTTAACATGGCACGTAATAAGGCCATGCTAAACCCATAGGCCAAAAGATTTTGAAATAGGCTCAACAGCTCAGAATTGACGCGTAATTGATTGCTCCACATCACCTCTTCAATGCGCCCTTCTAAGGAGCCTTTGAGCGATTGAATGGCACTCATCACTTCTTGCGTGGAAGAAGGCGGCCTCGGAGGAGGCGTCATGGGCGGGCGTGAGCCTGAGCTGGTGGTAGAGGATGATACCGCTGGGTTAGACGCGACAGTGGTTTTAGATGCCGCCATCGCATGGGCAGCCGCTTCATCGGTAGAATCGGTGGCTAAGATTTCTACTCCCCCATTAATGCGTTTATTTGAGATGATCAGGGCATCGGGCCCAAGGGCCATACGCACTTGACGCATGGCCTCACGGCTAGTGGCACCTACAAAACGACTTATGCTCATGGATTAACTACCTATAACAGCGGTAACACGCATCATACGCTCTTCAGGAACTTCTTGGGTAGACAACACACCCAACTGTGGCAGCTGTTGACGTAAAAAGCGTGATAAAGAGGGGCGTAACACCGGACTTACTACTAATACTGCCGGATCGCCTACCGCTTCCTGTTGCTCAACCGCCCGCGCGGCCTCAGTTAATAAACTTTCTGCCAACCCGGGCTCTAAAGCACCACTGGTGGTCAACGCCTGTGTGAGTACATTTTCTAAACGGCCATCTAAACTAATAACGCGCATTTCACTATCTCCCGGGAACCATTGCTGAGTAATCGCTCTACCCAAGGCTAAACGCACCTGCGCTAACAGTTCCGCCCCTTCATTTAACTGCGTGCCGGCTTGAATTTGCTGCTGCACTAGGGGCGCTTGCTCAGCTAAAGCCTCTAAGATAGTGCGCATATCACGTATAGGTACTTCTTCTTCGAGTAAACCACGTAATACATTATGTAATATGCCTATACTCACCACTTTAGGCACCAAATCTTCTACCAAACGTGGTAAATCTCGGGAAACTCGATCCAATAACTGTTGTACCTCTTGGCGGCCAAGCAATTGTGAGCCAAAACGGTGTAATAAATGATTTAAATGGGTGGCAATGACTGTACTAGCATCTACCACCGTATAACCGGCAATTTGTGCTTGCTCACGCAAACTCACATCAATCCAGTATGCTGGCAAGCCAAAAGCTGGATCTGTGGTAGCGGCACCGGGTAGTTTCATAGATACGCCACCCGGATCAATCGCTAACCATTGGCTGGGCATGGCTGCACCGTGCCCCACTTCTACACCATGCAGCAAAATACGGTAATTATTAGGCTTTAATTCAAGATTATCGCGTATATGTACCACGGGGGGTAAAAATCCTATGTCTTGAGCATATTTTTTACGTAAGCTGCGAATACGGTGCAGTAGCTCACCGCTTTGAGCATGATCAACTAAAGAAATTAATCTATACCCCACCTCTAAACCTAAAGGATCAACCAAAGTCACGTCATCCCAACTGGCTTCAGCCGCCGCGGCCTCAGCGGGGTCTATCACTAAATCCTCAGGAGCCTGCTCGGCAGCGAGAATCTCATCTTGTTGGCGCTTGAGAGCGTACCAACCAATAGAAGCCATAGCAGCGGCTAGCGTTAAAAAGGCCACATGCGGCATGTTAGGAATTAACCCCATAGCACCTAAAATACCTGCACTTAAAAACATCACACTAGGGTTAGCAAATAACTGCCCTACCATCTGGGTGCCTACGTCATCATCTGCTACCGCCACACGTGACACCACCACCCCTGCTGCCGTAGAAATAATCAGCGCAGGAATTTGAGCCACTAAACCATCACCGATAGTAAGCACTGTGTATATACGACCTGCATCGCCAAAAGACAAACCGTACTGGCCCATCCCCACGATTAAACCGCCAATTACGTTAATGGCCATAATCAATAAGCCAGCAATCGCATCACCGCGTACAAATTTACTTGCACCGTCCATGGAGCCGTAGAAGTCAGCCTCTTGCGCCACTTCGGTACGACGTCTACGAGCTTCATCCTCACCAATCAAGCCCGAGTTTAAATCCGCATCAATGGCCATTTGCTTACCGGGCATGGCATCAAGGGTAAAACGCGCTCCTACCTCTGCAATACGCCCAGCACCCTTGGTGATCACCATAAAGTTAATGATAATCAAAATGAAAAATACAATTAAACCAACGGCAAAATTACCACCAATCAAAAAATGACCAAAGGCTTCAATCACCTGCCCTGCCGCATCTGGCCCCTCATGCCCTTTAAGCAGTACCACTCGTGTGGAAGCCACATTTAAGCCCAAGCGCAATAAGGTGGAAAACAGTAATATTGACGGAAAAGCCGCAAAATCCAGAGGTTTACGCGTAAACATCGCTACCAACAGCACCATAATGGAAACAGCGATATTAAAGGTAAAGAGTAAGTCCAATAAAAATGGCGGCAGCGGCAACACCATCATGGACAAGATCATCAAAATAAGCACAGGCCCAACTAACAGTTTGGCCTGATCTCCACCTGATGATCGTAAAAACGCTAAAAAATTATTCATACTTAATGCTGTCTGCCCATTGTTACGATCTTTTCTTGCGGGTCCATCTCAGCCGGAACCGGTAACTGCGTAGGTGTTTCAGGCATGGTGCCTTGCCCTTGTTCCCAATTACGTAATTGATAAACCCAAGCTAAGACCTCTGCTACCGCTGCATACAGTTCAGTTGGTATTTCATGCCCAATTTCTACATGATGATTTAAGGCTCTAGCTAAAGCGGGTGCTTCAAAAAGCGGTACCCTATGTTCAGTCGCCACATCTTTAATGCGCAGCGCCGTTAAGTCTTGACCTTTAGCTACCACTTGGGGCGCTGATGCCACACCTTCGGCATAGCTTAATGCCACTGCATAATGCGTGGGGTTAGTGATGACCACATCGGCATCTGGCACGGCAGACATCATACGCCCTTGCGCCATAGCGCGTTGCTGTGATCGTATACGCCCTTTAACGTGAGGATCACCATCACTTTGTTTGTGTTCATCTTTTAAATCCTGCTTAGACATGCGCAGTTTTTTATGATGACTATAAATCTGCCAAGGTACGTCTATAGCCACAATCAGCAAAAGACTAGATATAATCAAAGCGCAGCATAGGGCCACCAAACCCAACCCTTTGACCATGGCTTCCGTGGGCGAGAGAAACATTAAACCAATCATCTCGCCTCGATAATGCCACATAACCAGCACAGATACCGTGCCAATTAAAAACGCTTTGCCTAAAGCTTTTAAGAGCTCAACCAATGTTTGTGCTGAAAACATACGCTTAATCCCTTTAAGCGGGTTTAGCTTATCAAATTTTGGTTGTAAAGGTTTACCGGATATGAGTAGTCCTCCTAAAGCTACAGAGGAGAAAATAGCCACCGCCACTAGCACCACATAAAGCGGTAACATGGCGGCAAACGCTTGCTGAGCAGATAATATTAAAGTGTTTACGATAAGGGTATCGTCTCTAGCTAAAGGGGGGTCAAACCACATACTGCGTTGAATTACACCTTTAAGCGCTGTATATAAACCTTGACTAATACCCCATAGCGTTGCCACACCTAAGGCTAAAAGCATAAAGGTGTTGAGCTCTCGTGACCGCGGCGCCTCACCGTCTTCTTTGGCTTTTTCAAGCCGCCGAGGTGAGGCGGGTTCCGTTTTTTCTACATCACTTTCAGACATTTATAAACTTAGAACCCAAGACCAGATAACAAATCATCCACCTCGTCTTGATCTGTCAATACATTATCTGCACTGCTATCAATAGCTGGGCCATTGAGTAAAGTTTCTGTTTCCTCACGTTTTTCTATTGGCACACTATCTAATAGCACCTGAACCAACTCGGTTTCTAGGGTGCCAATTACGCCCAGCATACCCTGTACCACTTGACCGGTTAAGTCTTGGAAGTCTTGGGCCATAATGATTTCCATGAGGCTATCTTGTGTTTGTTGCGTCTTGCTAGAGATATCTTGTAAGAACTGACGAGTGTCTGCAACAAGCTCCGCTTGCTGCGTAGCTGCAATAGCCTTTTCCTCATGCGCTACTAAATGGCTCCAACGCTGCTGTAATGATTGCGCATCAGCCGCCATTTCTTCTTGTAAAGGCTGTGCTAACTCTGCGGCATTTAAAACCCGGTTTGCTGCTTGCTCTGTCATTCTCCCTACATAGCGCAAACGATCACGAGCATCTGGGATAGATTGAGCCGCGTCTTTAATGGCGTGATCCAGGCCTAATTCACGCATACTCTCACGTAACATACGCGTTAGACGTGCAATGCGCTGCACCACATCTAAAGACTGTTCGTTATGTTTATCCTTTGCCGTTTGATCGAAGGCATCCATCTTTTTAACTCCTTAACAGATTAAAAATTAAGAGCCCATTTTCTCAAAAATTTGGTTTAATTTTTCTTCAAGTGTAGCGGCAGTAAAGGGTTTAACCACATATCCACTGGCCCCAGCTTGCGCTGCAGCAATGATGTTTTCTTTTTTAGCTTCTGCTGTAACCATCAGCACAGGCAACTTAGCTAAGCTGTCATCAGCTCGAATTTGTTTAAGCATTTCTAAGCCGTCAAGATTGGGCATATTCCAGTCAGACACCACAAAATCAAAACTGCCATTACGTAGTTTCTCTAAGCCCATGGCACCATCTTCTGCTTCATCGACGTTTTCGTATCCTAAATCTTTTAATAGATTTCGGATAATACGACGCATAGTAGGAAAATCATCTACAACTAAAATTTTTAAATTTTTATTGGCCACTCAAATACTCTCCAAGAACAATTTATAGGTGTTGAATCACGCTGTTATACACGATGACCGTAAGATCCAACACTCGCGAGAATGCGTTCACTCATTTCTGATAATGGTACGGCTTCATCTGTGGCTCCAATCAATAAGGCTTCACGCGGCATACCAAATACCACACAACTTGCCTCATCTTGGGCAAAAGTTGCTGCGCCTGCATTTCTCATAGCGAGCATACCTTGAGCACCATCTTTACCCATACCTGTTAATAATACGCCTACGGCGTTTCGTCCTGCGAGTTCTGCAGCAGAGTTAAACAACACATCAACTGAAGGCTTGTGACGGTTTACCGGCTCACTGTCTTCTAACTCCACCACATAATTAGCGCCAGAACGAGCTAATTTCATATGTGCTATGCCCCCAGGGGCTAAATACACATTTCCTGGCATCACACGCTGGCCATGCACAGCCTCATGCACCTTCACTTGACATAGAGAATCCAGGCGTTGCACAAAAGAGCTGGTGAAACCAGCCGGCATATGCTGCGTAATCATGATCGCAGGGCTGTTTGATGGCAATGGCTCTAACACCTGCCTAATGGCTTCTGTACCACCCGTAGAGGCGCCAATCATAATTAACTTTTCAGTGGTAGAAAAACTGCGCGTTAAGGTCTTCGGGGCCACTTTTGTAGCCTCTGCTGTACGGCGGCGGGGTCTAGACATAGCTGCCGCTCGTATTTTATCAGCAATTAAGTCCGAATACTCCATCAGTCCATCACGTAAACCTAAACGTGGTTTAGTGACAAAATCCACGGCCCCTAATTCTAAAGCACGTAAGGTGATGTCGGAGTTGCGTTCGGTCAAAGAAGATACCATCACCACCGGCATAGGGCGTAAACGCATAAGGCGCTCAAGAAAATCCAAGCCATCCATGCGCGGCATCTCTACATCTAAGGTAAGTACATCAGGATTATATTCTTTAATTAAATCTCGAGCCACTATGGGATCAGGCGCTACCGCTACCACTTCCATATCTACATGGCTATTAATAATCTCCACCATTAAACTGCGGACTAAGGCAGAATCATCCACACATAAAACACGTATTTTCTTCATGACAACAATATAAAATTAATAAATAACGAAGCTAACTTAGACACGCTCATAGACAGTTTGACCTTGTAACTTAAAGGCCGTTGTCATGTGGGAGAAGTTCTCGGAATGCCCCACAAAAAGTAAGCCGCCCGGCTTTAACATTGTGGCGAAACGCTCTAATAGCTGTATTTGTGTTGGCTTGTCAAAATAAATCATCGTGTTTCGACAAAAAATCGCATCAAAGGTACGCCCTCGCGGCCAACCTTCACCCGAAATAAGATTAACCACATCAAACTCCACCATGTTTTGTAAACCGGGCTTGACTCGGGCCATGCCATTAAAACTACCGGTTCCTCTATAAAAATATTTTTTTAATAAGGGCGGTAATACTGGCTGCACTCGGTCTAGGGTGTAAACCCCTTGACGTGCACGCTCCACAGCCACTGTATCAATATCGGTAGCTAAAACCTGTACGCCGTTTTCAGGCACAGCAATACTTTCTTTTAGAGTGATGGCGATGGAGTAAGCTTCTTCACCCGTAGAGCAAGCACTACTCCAAACTGAAATCGGTTTCTGCCTACCTTTGACAAACTCTGCCAATATTTCAAAATGGTGCTGCTCTCTAAAAAAAGCGGTGTGGTTAATGGTGAAAATATTAATAAAACGCTCCCACTCCGAGGAGGCGTTATTGTATTCCAAGTGATCTAAATACTCACTCACCTGCTGTAAGCCTAACTTTTTAGTATAGAGCCCCAGATTACGCGCAACCATATCTTCTTTGTGGTTACCCAACACAATACCTGTACGAGCTCTGATTAAGCGTGTTGCTCGATCAAAGTCATGCGGTGTCATTGCCGGTACCCCCGGCAATGAATAAACAAAGGATTCGGATGACTTTGTCATAAAACCTGCTAGCACTTACTCTAGCGCTCCATAAGTATAATTATCTAGGCTATTTGAAGCCTTACATCTCAATGGCATTATCGACTAATTCCATCTCTTCACTAGTCATTAATCTTTCTATATCAACCAAGATCAACATACGCTCATCTAAAGTGCCTATACCCGTTAGATACTCAGTAGACAATACAGAGCTGCCAAATTGCGGCGCATCACTAATTTGACTATTTTGCAACATCAAAACATCTGAAACACCATCCACAACCACACCCACCACTCGGGACTCTAAGTTTAAAATAACCACTACGGTTTGATGGTCATACGAGATTTCATTTAAATTAAACTTAATGCGTAAATCCACAATAGGAACAATAACACCGCGTAAGTTGGTAACCCCTTTAATAAAAGGCGGTACATTCGCAATGCGCGTCACTGTTTGGGCCTCATAGCCGCGAATTTCTTGTACTTTTAGAATATCAATACCGTATTCTTGCTCAGCGAGTATGAAGACTAGGTATTCTTTGCCACTGCTTTCATTTCTCTCTACGCCTACTGCTAGGTTTTGACTCATGGATACATTCACTCCGTATAGGAATTAGCTAAGCGCGGCGGCCGCTGCGGGGCTGCGCTCACGGGTTAAACGATGTAAAGCAAACACATCTACAATTAAGGCCACACTACCATCACCTAAAATAGTGGCAGCAGAAATGCCGGGGATTTTTCGATAATTTGCTTCTAGATTTTTCACTACTACTTGATGCTGACCAATTAAGTGATCTACAACAAGAGCAAAACGCATGTCTTCAGCTTGTAAGACCACAGCAATGGCTTTTTTTAAGTCTTTTTCATAGCCATCTACAGAAAAAACCTCGCCTAATGAAACCACTGACAAGTACTCACCACGTACGTACATAACGTGATCGTCTACTGTCATGCTACGCATCTGTTCTTCAGTAGGCTGCATAGATTCAGTTACGTGGCTGAGCGGTAAAATAAAGGTTTCTTCACCTACCTGCACAGACATACCATCTAAAATAGCCAACGTTAAAGGTAAAACAATACGCGTGGTGGTACCTAGCCCTTCACGTGAAGACATTTGCACATGGCCACCCATACTTTGAATGTTTCGGCGTACTACGTCCATGCCTACTCCACGACCAGAAATAGCAGTCACTTCTTCAGCCGTAGAAAAGCCGGGCGCAAACAACAGCTGCCACAGCTCTTCATCTGGAATATTTTCATTTGTAGTTAGCCCATTAGCCAAGGCTTTTTTGAGAATTTTCTCACGATTTAAACCACCACCATCGTCTTTAACTTCTATCACAATATGCCCACCTTGGTGTTGAGCAGACAAAGTGAGTATGCCTTCTCGATCTTTACCGGTAGCCTCGCGTTTATCTGGCATTTCAATGCCGTGATCAATACTGTTACGCACTAAATGCGTTAGAGGATCAATAATGCGCTCAATTAAACTTTTATCAAGCTCCGTGGCCGCTCCTTTAGTAACCAAGCGTATTTCTTTATTCATACGCGCCGCATTTTCACGCACCACACGCGGGAAACGGCTAAACACATAATCCATAGGCATCATGCGAATAGACATCACAGACTCTTGCAAATCACGGGCATTACGCTCTAGCTGTTCTATGCCATTGAGCAGTCTATCGTGAATAACAGGGTCTAGGGTGGAGGCCGTTTGCACAAGCATGGCTTGAGTAATAACGAGCTCCCCAACCAGATTAATGATCTGATCAATTTTCTCTACGTCTACCCGCAACGTGGTAGATTCCGCTCTACCTGCACTGGCTGGGCGGGCCGCCTTCTTTTTGGTTGCAGCCTTTTCCTGTGATGCAGGCTCAGGCTCTGTTTTAGTAACGGGTTCTTCTGTGACTTTAAGCGTCTCTTTGGCAGCCGACGGCTCCATACCAACAGGCTCTTTTACCGGTGCTAGTGGGTGTTCTGTTTCTTGACCAGGCACGGCCTCATAGACCAACTCCAGCTGATCCTCATTAACCACAAAACAACAAACCGCCTCCAAATCATCAGCAGAAACGGTGGTATCTAACCACAGACTTAGACTCTGCCCCTCTTTCTTCTCATGAAGAATATCGCCCATCAAGGCCATCTCATCGCGTAGCACGGCTAAATCTTTATCCGAGGCATTAGAGACGGTTAATCGCAACGCTTTTGGAGCCGCGTTATCAGCCGTTGTAGTCTCTGTCTCTTCTTTAGGCGCAATGAGTAAATCAGGCGGTGAAATAGCAACCACTTCCGCCACACTTGCAGCATCATCCCCTTTTATGTGCGCATCAGTAATAGTACGCAATTGCGTACAAATGCGCTCATAGGCCTCTGCGTCGGGTGCTTCATCTGCACGATACGCTAAAACCTGGTCACTTAAAATATCTTTGGTTTCTAAAAACAAATCAATTAAGCTTTGATTTAGCGCCATTTCACCATCACGAATAAAATCGAGTAGATTTTCAAGTAAGTGAGTGGTATCTGCTAAGTGCGAAAAGGTACCAAAAGTAGCAGCGCCCCCTTTAATGGAGTGTGCAGCACGGAAAATAGCATTGAGCATATCGCCGTCTGGGTCATCTATGTCTAGCTCTAACAAGAGCCGTTCCATATCGGCAAGCAGCTCATCTGCTTCGTCAAAAAAGGTATCGTAAAACTGACTTAAATCAACGCCGGAACTCATAGATGCTTCCTTCGCAACGGGGTTATTACATTACAATTTGTAGTAAATCTAACATTTACACATTTATATTGCCTGTTAGTTTACCGCTAAAATACGTATAGGTGCCTACTTTACTTAAATTAACTTGATATTGATTACATATTATTTAAGTTTTCAATGCCAGGTAAGGCTTTGTTGTCTGCATCGTAGAGATCACCAAAATCATAACTCCCATCCCCTGAATCATTTTGCGCATCAATACGAGCTTCGGCCTCGCGGTTCAGTACTGTAATACTAATTCGCCTATTTACCTCGGCAGTGGGATCGTCTTTAATTAAATTGACCGATGAAGCTAAACCCAATATTTGCTTTACTTTATCTTCAGCTAAACCACCCGCCACCAGTTCTTGGCGCGCAGCATTTGCCCGATCAGCGGATAACTCCCAGTTACTGTATTGCCTTTCGCCACTCGCATACTGAAACGCATCGGTATGGCCGGCAATCTGTAAAGGATTCGGCATTTCATTTAACAAATCACTTAAAGAGCGCAATATAGTACGCATATAAGGCTGCACTCTTGCACTACCGATGGCAAACATGGGACGGTTTTTATCATCGACTATCTGTATGCGTAAGCCGTCTTGAGTCATGTCTAATAACAGTTGGGAATAGAACTCTTTAAGCTCAGGGTCAGACTGAATCAAGCTTTCTAACTCGTATTTCAAATCTTCTAGACGTTCAATATCAAGCCGACGCCCTTCTTCATCTGATCCGCTAGCAGAAGGATGTGGATTTGGAATCACACTAGGCTCCCCCCCAGGAATGACGCTATCGGAATACTCCGTGCGCATGCCCCCTGAAATGGCTTCCATTAGAGGCATACGAAAGTAATCGGCAATTTCTTTAAGCTCTTCTTTTGGCACCAAGGTGAGAATCCACATCACCAAAAAGAAAGCCATCATGGCAGTCATAAAATCGGCATAGGCAATTTTCCAACTACCACCGTGCCTTTCTTTACCGCGTTTCCCTTTGCGGCGCACCACAATGACATTATCTTTACTCATACGAAACTCACCTTAGGTATTCGTATTAGCTCGCGGCTGACGCACGTGCTCTTCGAGTTCAATAAAGGAGGGACGCTCTGCTGTAAATAAGACCTTACGACCAAACTCAACCGCTAAGGGTGGCGGATAACCATTTAAGTTTGCTAGCAAAGTAACCTTAATGCATTCAAGTACTTTAACAGCCGCATTATTACGCTGATCAATCACTTGTGCCAACGGAGCCACAAAACCATAGGCTAATAAAATACCTAAGAAGGTACCTACCATGGCCTTCGAGATGAGGTCAGCGAGTATAGCTGGCGGCTGATCTACAGATGCCAAGGCTTTAATAACACCTAAAACGGCGGCCACAATACCAAACGCTGGCAACGCATCAGCCACCGAATGCATGGCATCGGCAGGAACGGACTTTTCTTGGTGAAAGCTGTCAATCTCTTGATCCATAAGCGCTTCAATTTCAAACGCGCTCATATTGCCGCTAATCATAATACGCATGTAGTCACAAATATAATCAACCAGCATATTATCTTTTAAAATATTAGGATAAGCGGTGAAAATAGCACTTTGTTGTGGGTCTTCAATATCCGACTCCACCGCCATCATGCCATCCCGACGCGCTTTATTTAATAAGGCATACAACAAACTTAGCAACTCCATATATAAGGCTTTATTATACGGTGTCTGCTTTATAGCGCCGCGTATGGCTTGAATGAGTAGGCTAATAGAACGGCCACTAGCGGCAGCAAAATAAGCCCCTGCAGCCGCCCCCCCAATTAATACAAACTCAAAGGGCTGATACAACGCCCCTAATGAACCACCTAAAGCAACAAAACTGCCAAAGACAGAGAAAAATACAATTAAATAACCAAGAATTATAAACACAAGAATGCCTTGACCTAATATATGTATGCGCTATTAAAAGCTAAAAATATAGCGATTACACTATCCAATTTTTAATAAATCTTAACTAACCCTTTACCTAAGCTCTAAGCGAATTAAACAGCTGCCCCTTAATGTAAAAATTCTAGATCAATGTTAACAGAATGCAATTACATTATGGGCATTGATATTGCATACATAAAATAAGAAACTCAGATAAACGAGGGTCTGCCACCCCTTCTGCCTCTAGAATTTCTGCCACCACGGGTGCCGCATCTAGACATTGTTCAGCATCTAAAAACAACCAACGTGAACGTCTAGCGAGAATATCTTCTATGGTGCGTGCGTATTCATAGCGCGCAGCAAAACGAATCATGGCTTCCGTTAGCCCTGGCAATATCTCGTGCTCTACGCCGGGTAAACTTTGTACCCAATCAGCTTCTGTGCCATAGGCTGCCAAACCCGGCGTGCGATATAAAGCCGTATTTTCATTCTCAGTAGGCGCTCCTACCACTCGTAAGCGTTTAGTCACCGAAGGCGGTAAACGCCCTGTTAAGACTCCTGCTTTAGCGCAATGCGCTAACACATCTTCCGCCATCGCTCTGTAGGTGGTCCATTTACCCCCCGTTACGGTGACTAAGCCTGAGGCACTACTAATGATGGTGTGCTCTCGACTTAGGCTTTTTGTGCTGGCCGACTGCGTTAACATTTTTGTTTTTACTAAAGGCCGTAAACCCACCCAAATACTACGTATATCACTACGTTTAGGAGGTTCACTGAGGTAATTAGCACTTTCACGCAAAATAAAGTCTATTTCTTCCTCATAAGCTTCTGGCTCACGAGCTAAATCTGGACGGGGTGTATCAGTAGTTCCTAATATAACTTTACCTAACCAAGGCACCGCAAATAGCACGCGACCATCTGCCGTTTTAGGCACTAATAAAGCGTGGGGTCCCGGTAAGAAATGTTTATCCACCACTAAATGCACCCCTTGACTAGGGCTAACAATAGGGTCTGCGGCCTGCTCCTGATGCGTGGAATCTAAGCGACGAATCGCATCCACCCATACGCCGGTAGCATTAATTACACATCTGGAGCGAACCGTGTACTGCTCACCACTTTCGGCATCTTCACATACGACCCCAGCAACTTTACCGTCCTGATACACTAATTCTTTCACTGGGCAGTAATTCACCAATAAAGCCGAATGTACCGCCGCTGTACGAGCCAAGGCCAACGCTAAGCGGGCATCATCAAACTGGCCATCCCAGTACATAACGCCCCCTTTTAAACCTTGACTCTTAAGCCCCGGCAAAGCTTCAGCGGCTTTGCGACTTGAGAGAAATCGCGTAGCAGCTAAACCATCTTTGCCGGCCAAAGTATCATAGGCTTTAAGCCCCATTCCATAGAAAGGCATCTCCCAACATTTATAAGAAGGCATAACAAAACCAAGCGGCGCCGCTAAATGCGGCGCATTTCTTAATAAAACAGAACGCTCATGTAAAGCCTCTCGTACTAAGGCAATATTACCTTGCGCTAAATAACGCACGCCCCCATGGATTAGTTTTGTGGCCCTAGAAGAGGTGCCCTTAGCAAAATCATGCGACTCAAGTAATACGACGGACAGCCCACGAGAGGCAGCGTCCACCGCCACTCCTAAACCCGTAGACCCGCCTCCAATTACCACCATGTCGACTTCTTCAGTTCGAGCTAATGCCGCCAATAACTGAGATCGATCAGTGAGTAGCGGTGAGATTCTTGATGTCATGAAAGATAAACCAAAAAAACAAAATGCAGTCTATAGTTTAATAGATTCAACAGCTAAACTTGAGACCTTATTTGGATAAATAATTGTGCTATGACCTATTTACTTGCCCTTGACCAAGGAACATCGAGCTCCAGAGCCATTGTATTTAATCGCGATGGCCAAATTGTGAGCTTAGCTCAAAAAGAGTTCAAACAAATCTACCCACAATCTGGCTGGGTAGAACACGACCCTATGGAAATCTGGCACAGCCAGTTAGATACCGCCCAACAGGCCTTAAAAAAAGCACAGCTACATGCCAAACAAATCTGTGCCATAGGCATTACCAATCAGCGTGAAACCACCCTACTTTGGGATAGACGCACTGGCAAGCCTCTGCATAACGCTATTGTATGGCAAGATAGACGCTCGGAACCTTTGTGTAACAATTTACGCCAAACTGAGCACAAAAAAACCGTTTGGGAAAAAACCGGTTTACGCCTAGACGCTTATTTTTCAGCGACTAAAATTGCTTGGCTATTAAAGAAAAATCCTGAGCTACGTGCCCTTGCAGAACAAGGGCACGTAGCTTTTGGCACCGTTGATAGTTGGTTGATCTGGCAGTTATCCCAAGGCCAAGTACACAGTACGGATGTAAGCAATGCATCTCGCACTATGTTGTTTAACATCCACACCCAGCAATGGGATGAAGAGCTACTTACTATTTTTGATATTCCTAAATCTATTTTACCGTCGGTGCAACCTTCCAGTAGTTTTTTTGCAAATGCTAGTGCTGAGTTTTTTGGTAATTCTATTCCTATTTATGGTGTAGCAGGTGATCAGCAAAGTGCCCTTTTTGGCCAAGCCTGCTTTGATACAGGAATGGCCAAAAATACCTACGGGACGGGTTGTTTTATGCTGATGCATACGGGCAGCACTGTACAACATTCAGAAAACGGCCTCATTAGTACCTGTGCCGCCCAACCCACTGCCACCCCCGCATATGCTTTAGAAGGCAGCGTGTTTGTGGGGGGTGCCGTAGTACAATGGCTGCGGGATGGTTTAACGGCTTTTACCCATAGCCATGAAATCGAAGCCTTGGCGCTAAGCGTGCCAGACACCGGTGGTGTGATGTTTGTACCTGCTTTTACAGGTTTAGGCGCACCCTATTGGGATGCCGATGCGCGTGGCACCATTACCGGTCTAAGCCGCGGTAGCACCATGGCCCACATTGCCCGAGCAGCTCTTGAAAGCATTGCTTATCAAAGTACCGCCTTGCTGGAAGCGATGAGCTTAGACGCCTGCCAAACAGGAGCTCCTGCACTCACCGAATTACGCGTAGATGGCGGCGCCAGTAAAAACAATCTCTTAATGCAATTTCAAGCTAACCTTTTAAGCATACCGGTAGTACGTCCCACTATTACGGAAACCACCGCCTTAGGGGCCGCTTACTTGGCTGGGCTAGGCGCGGGTATTTATCACAGCACCGATGAGCTTCAAGCGCTTTGGAAAAAAGACCGTATTTTTGAGCCTGAAATCAGTGCCGAACAAGCCCAAGCCCAGATGCAACAATGGCAACACGCCATTAAACAAACCACTATTCGTTAAAAGGATAATTATGCGTAATATCGCCATGGCTATAGGTGTTTTTATTGTGCTTTTAGTAGCACTCAGTTTTGGCGAACGTATTGGTGCCGAACTGTTCTCTTGGCTCTCACAGCTTACTGGGTGGACTTTCCACCATCTACATGATGTCACACGTGCGATTCAATCCTATGTGGCCGCTAACTGGGTCAAAGTGCTTATAGCTATAGCTCTGACTCTACCCATTAGCTATTGGATTAGCCGCCAAAGTAAAGAAAACCCTAAAGCACAACGCATACATAGCCGCCGCAAAATCGCTATTATTTTAGCTTTTTTCTTGGGTTGGCTAGGTATACACCGTTTTTATATGGGGCAAATTGGATGGGGTTTGATTTACATCCTTTTATTTTATATTTTTGCCCCACTCGTCGTGCTCTTAGGCTGGATTGATGCCTTACGCTATTTACTCATGGATGATGAGGATTTTGCACTACGCATCTAATCCTGGCTTGATATTAGCGATGGCACTTGGCACCGAATCATAGATGTGCTCTGTGCCAAGTTTTTCGCTAATACCCATGCGATCTAATTTACGACGAATATTGGGTTTGACTTCAGTTAGTACAATTTTTCTATTGCGCTCTTTACTATAGCTAATCGCCTTCTCTAAAGCACCCAAAGCCGTGCCGTCAGCAATAGCTGAGTTATTTAAGCGTAAGATAATAGTGTGCACTGAGGCGGGTAATTCTTCTAAGGCCCGCTCAAAAGGATCCACAGCCGCGAAGAAAAATGGCCCCTCTACCGTAAGCACTGCTACCTCTTCGGGAACTGCCACTCCTTCATGGCTGAATTCACGAGTAAGTGATTGCGCACTTTGCCTATCGACGCGTACGGTATCTGCCATACGTTTAAGAAAATGCAACATGGCCAACACCACACCTATATTCACCGCCACCACTAAATCAGCAAACACCGTTAAAGCAAAGGTGACGACTAATATAAACGCATCAGCTGGTGGTGCACTACGTAAGGTACGCAGCACCAGTTTAGGTTGACTCATATTCCAAGCCACCATAAACAAAATCGCTGCCAAAGTGGCTAAAGGAATATTAACGGCCAAAGGCGCTAATACTAACAACACCAAAACCAACACCAATACATGCACAATACCCGCAATGGGACTATTGCCCCCATTACGCACATTGGTGGCAGTACGAGCAATAGCACCAGTTGCAGCAATCCCTCCAAACAAAGGCGTTAATATGTTTGCTACGCCTAAACCTATAAGCTCTTGGTTTGAATTATGCCTAGTATGACTCATATTATCCGCTACTACTGCCGATAACAGAGACTCAATGGCTCCCAACATGGCAATGGCAAACGCCGGCCCTATAAGCGCCACCATACCAGTAATTGTAATCGTAGGCACCTCTAGCTTAGGCAGGCCGCTGGGGATTTCACCAAAGGCAGTACCTATGGTTGCCACACTAGGAAATTGAAAAATGGCTTGTAATGCTGTTAATACAACCAAGGCCACTAAAGGCCCCGGTACACGCTGCATACGGGGCAAGCGCGGCGCATAAATGACCAATAATAAAGAGACAATGGCGATCAGGGTAGTGGTTATATCTAGCTGAGGGAAAGAGCTAAGCAACTGCAGCAGTTTTTCATGAAAGTGAATCCCCGTAATTTCAGGCAGACCAAAGAAGTCACGCCACTGCCCCACCCAAATAATAATCCCTATACCCGCCGTAAACCCTACAATCACGGGCGCTGGAATAAATTTAATCACCGCCCCCATACGTGCTAAACCTAAGAGCAGTAAAATCCCACCCGCCATCAGAGTGGCTATCTGTAAGCCTACCACCCCATGCTCAGCCACAATGCCCGACAAAATAACAATGAAAGCCCCTGTAGGCCCCGCTATCTGCACCCGGCTGCCGCCCAGCACGGATACCGCTAAACCAGCAATAATAGAGGTATAGATTCCTTGCTCCGGCTTCACACCCGACGCAATGGCAAAGGCCATGGCAAGAGGCAATGCCACTACCCCGACAATAATGCCGGCTACAATGTTTGAAATCCAGTTATGGCGAGCCAATAAGCCAGCTCGCTTGGCTTCTAATAAGGCAATCATGGATTGCTATCCTAAATATAATATCTATGAGTAAAAAATATGTGCCTTCATTATAGATCTTGAGCAGATGAATGCTTTTTCAATAAGCGTAAACTATTTAAAATCACCAATAAACTTGCCCCCACATCGGCAAAAACGGCCATCCACATAGTAGCTGTGCCCAGTAGAGCCATCACTAAAAATACTGCTTTAATCCCTAGGGCGGCACTGATATTTTGGATTA
This sequence comes from Paenalcaligenes sp. DL 309, assembly GCF_057475285.1. NCBI lineage: Bacteria > Pseudomonadati > Pseudomonadota > Betaproteobacteria > Burkholderiales > Alcaligenaceae > Paenalcaligenes > Paenalcaligenes sp. DL 309. The sequence continues at coordinate 50,135 of NZ_JBYBKW010000005.1, read as the reverse complement.
ACACCTGATGTAATGCGCTAGATAAGCGTATGGTGTAGGGAATTTTGGCAAGATCATCATTCATAATGGCCACATCAGCCGTCTCTATGGCCATATCCGAACCCAAAGCTCCCATCGCAAAACCAATATCAGCCTGCGCCAAGGCCGGTGCATCGTTAATACCGTCTCCTACCATGCCACTGCATGCATACTGTTGTGTTCGCTCTGTGATAATACGTAGTTTGTCAGTAGGCAGTAAATCACCTTGGGCGTAACGAATACCCACCTCTTCTGCTACGTGCTTCACTGCATAACTATTATCACCTGAGAGCATTTCCACTTTCACTCCCATACCTTGAAGCTCAGTAATGGCAGTCTTAACGCCCTCTTTTATTTGATCCGCTACAGCAAAAGCCGCTACCACTTTATTATTTCTAGCTAAAAAGATAAAACTAGCACCCTTATCTTGCCACTCTTGCTGCCAAGTTTTTAAGGTGGACTCTAAAGGGGCCGCCTCATCCGTTACCCAATTGAGTTTGCCCAAACACCACGTTTCATTATCTAGAACAGCAGTAACCCCTGCACCTGCTACCGCGGTGAAACCAGCTGGGGCTATCTTGCCACTAGAGTCATTAGTGAATGCTAACTTAGACTGAGCCAACGCGACCGAAGCCGGATGATCTGAACGACTGGCCAGGGCATGAGCCGCCGCTAATAGCTGAAACTCATCGGCTTCAGGCACCACCCATGTATCTTGCAAAGTAGGCATACCCGCAGTAATTGTGCCTGTTTTATCTACCGCTAAATAATCCATCTGGCGGGCTCGTTCTAAATGTACGCCGCCTTTTACTAAGAGGCCGGCTCTGGCCGCAGTAGCCAAAGCACTCACTACCGCTACTGGAGTAGAGATAACTAAAGCACACGGGCAGGCAATAACTAATAGCACCAAAGCCCTGTATACCCACTCAAACCAAGTGCCACCAAAAACCAAAGGTCCTAGCAAGGCTAAGGCCGCAGCCATCATCGTGACTAGGGGCGTATAAATCTGAGAAAACTTATCAACAAAGCGCTGCACTGGCGCCTTACTTTGCTGGGCTTGTTGTACTGAGATGGCAATACGCGCGAGTAAACTGTCATCATACCGACCCTGTGAACGGTACTGCAGCTCTCCCATGCCGTTAATCGTACCCGCATACAATACATCGCCTGCCTTTTTCTCCACTGCTAAACTTTCACCTGTTATGGAGGCTTGATTAACAGACGAAGCTCCCTGCTCTACCACTCCGTCTAGGCCTATACGAGCCCCAGGTACAACCTTAATTAAGCTCCCGGCTGTTACTGCTTGAGCTGGTTGCTTTTGCCACTGCCCACTCTGATCTAACACCTCTACCTCTTCGGGTGTAAGAGATAACAGGCCATCTACAGCATGGCGAGCACGATCAAGAGAACGCGCTTCTATGTACTCAGCTAAAGCGAACAATGACATCACCATAGCGGCTTCAGGCCATTCACCTAAAAGTACTGCCCCCGTGACAGCAATACTCATCAGGGCATTAATATTTAAATTACGATTTTTTAAGGCAATAAGCCCTTTTTTATAAACCACGCCACCCGTGAGTATCAAAGCCACTATAGCGAGCGGGATCACTAACCCTACGCTCCACGCTAACCAAGAGCCGATTTCCGCCACTAAAGCTAGAGCCACTGAAGCACTGATCCGAACTAGCTCTTTTTTAGTAGATGGTGTTTCTGTAGCGATGGCCGATGTGGGATTTCCAGCTTCTAGTAGTACGGGCTGCATACCCAATTCCGTTACAGCTTTTATAAGCTGCTCTTGATAGCCTTCGCTATGCAACACATCAAGCTCACGTTGCATTAAATTAAACTGTAAAGCCAATACAGCCACTTCACCATCCAACTTTTTACGAATAAGCTGCTCTTCTACCGGGCAATCCATTTCTTCAATACGTAAACGCGTGAGCTGCTGCCCCTCTTCTACTGGCAACACAGGCTGCGCTGCCTGATAAGTAGGCGCAGCACAGCATGCGTCCTCATCATGGTGGTGGTGGTGACTATGACTGTGTTCTGTACTCATAAAGCCCTCATTAATTGTTTAGATTTTCCCACTTAGCTTGTTCTAAACCATTAAACACCTTAAAGTAACTATAAGGTCAAATCGCTCTAGGAGTCTTAAATGAAAATCGGTGAATTAGCTCAACGCACTCAATCCACTACAGAAACCATTCGCTATTATGAAAACATCGGTTTATTACCTGCTGCCCGACGTAATAGCAATAATTACCGTGTCTATGCCCCACAACACGTAGAGCAGCTGCGTTTTATTCGTAATTGCCGCAGCTTAGACATGACACACGAAGAAATTCGCCACTTGCTTAGTTATATGAACAGCCCTACTACCACCTGTGAGCCTGTAACCGATATTATTGAAGAGCATTTACAACATGTGAAAACACGCATTGAGGAATTACAGCATCTACAACAGCAATTACAGCTTATACATCAAGCGTGCAGCCATGATGATCAAGTGGTCGCCTGCGGTATCTTAGAGCAAATCAGTAACATGAAGCCCTTGCCTCAAAACGAAACCCATCTCGGTTAGTGAAGTTCAAAAAAAAGCGCCCCAAAGGGCGCCAAAGGTACTACACACAGATGAAAATCTTAAATTACATTTTTATTTTTATTTTTATTTTTTAAAAAATACGCGGTGAATGAAGATACCTACCACCATAGCAGGCACAAACCACCATGCCATGCCTATACCTGCACCAAAAGAAACTAAGGCTGGCCCTGGACAATATCCTACTAACCCCCAGCCTACACCAAACAGAGCACTACCAATAAGTAATTTTCTGTCTATTACCGTATTTTTAGGTAACTCAATTTTAATACCCCCCACTGCTTTGATTTTGTCTTTTTTAGCTAAAGTAAAAGGAACAATAGCCACGGCTATGGCCCCACCCATGACAAAAGCCAGTGAAGGGTCCCAATTACCGGCCAAATCTAAAAATGCTTGTACCTTATGGGGAAAGGCTAATCCAGATATAAGTAAACCTAGACCAAATATAACCCCAGCTAAGGCACCACCTAAAATCATAACCATCTTTTATTTATCCTTACTTGAGCTTAAATAAGATGTAAAAGATGACGAAGCACATACACCGTAATAAAAGCCGTCACCATAAAAGTTAATGTAGCCACTATGGAGCGTATAGATAAACGTGAAATACCGCATACTCCATGACCGCTAGTACAGCCTGAGCCTAAACTACTACCGAAACCCACGAGTAAACCGGCAATAATTAATAACAGCCCAGAAGGTGAGTCTTTAATTGGAATCTCACCTCCAAACGCCATAAATAACCATGGGGAAGCAAACACACCTACTAATACCGCCACGCGCCACGCGCGCTCAGTGCGACCAAATAACGTGCTGCTTAAAATACCACTAATGCCAAATATACGGCCATTAAGGATAAGTAACACCACGGCGGCTAAGCCTACAAGGGCACCACCAAATAATGATTGCCACGGTGTAAATGCAACCCAATCAATTGTCATGCTCTAGCTCCTCCGGTGTACAAAACACCTGATAAAGGGTTTGCATTAGCGCTAAAACCCGTTCGTTTTCTAAGCGATAATACACATATTTGCCATTGCGCCTGGTTTGCACCAAACCATCTTTACGCAAAACAGTGAGCTGCTGTGATAAGGTGGGCTGAACAATGCCACTTTCCTCACCGATTTGGCTCACATTTTTTTCACCTTCTACTAGTAAACATAAAATAACCAATCGATCAGGATTAGCTAAACGACTAAGTAGCTTGGTGGCCTCTGCAGCAACCTCATTGAGTTGCGCAATTTGTTTGGTAGATACAGACATAGTTGCAAAAGTTTCTACTGTTACTATACTTTAGTATATATTATAATTTTGTATATTGAAAGACATCTTATGAATACGACTTACGCCGAAGCCTTTTTTGACACACAAACATCTACCTACTCTTACGTAGTGCATGCCGCAGGCAGCGCGCAGTGCGCTATCATTGATCCGGTATTAGACTATGAGCCGCAATCAGCAAAAACCAGTACTGAATCCGCTCAGAAGTTACTTGATTATATAAGTAAACACCAATTAGAGTTGCAATGGATTATTGATACCCACGCACATGCTGACCATATGTCAGCTGCGGCGTGGATACAACAGCAAATTGGCGGTAAAATTGCTATTGGTGCACCCATCTCTGTGGTTCAAAGTACATTTAAAACCATTTATAATTTAGACGAGAACGTCAAAACCAATGGCGAACCTTTTGATGTGCTGTTTAATTCAGGGGACCAATTTAAAATTGGTGAAATGCTGGTAGATGTATTGCATGTGCCCGGACACACACCAGCAGATATGGCATATCATGTGCATAATTTAGGTGTTTTTGTGGGTGATACCCTCTTTTTGCCAGATGTAGGTTCTGCACGCTGTGATTTTCCGGGTGGTGATGCCGAACAACTCTATGACTCAGCTAAAAAAATCCTCTCTTTCCCCGATGACACGGTACTATTTATGTGTCATGACTACCCTCCTGCTGGCCGCGAAGAGCAATACAGTTGTACGGTAGCCGAGCAAAAAGAGCATAACATTCATTTACGAGACGGTATTAGCAAGGCTGAGTTTGTACGCATGCGTACCGAACGCGATGCGACCCTCGCTCTACCACGCTTGATATTGCCTTCATTGCAAGTCAATATTCAAGCCGGTAAGCTGCCCGCTGCTGAAGATGATGGTCATAAATACCTTAAATTGCCCCTGAATCGTTTTTAACTTTTTTTCTAGCGTCGACTCAATACCATAGCCCCCGTTAAAACCAATACGGTACCTGCTATTTGTAAACCAGTAATGGGCTCATCTAGAAACCAATAGGCTAAAAACAAAATAGACACAGGTCCTAGCAGCCCTAACTGGGCTGTCATAGGCGCTCCTATGCGCTCTATAGACCACATAATCATAAAAGTAGGGGCTACCGTATTTAACGTGGCGTGAACAATAGACAAACCATACACAGGTGCGGGCTGTAGGAGTGCTTCCCAGCCTTGCACAGCAAATAAATGAATAAGGGTATATACCGCCGAAGTGCTCATGGCATAAGCCACTAAACGCGTAGAACCTATTTTCTTTAACAGCTCACCTGAGCCAATTAGATAAATAGCATAAGACACTGCAGAACCCAGCACACACGCCGCCCCTAATAAAACATTTTCACCCGTTAAACTTAAATCCTGCACAAAGACTAGGCTTACTCCTAAATAAGACAAAGCTAAAGCTAACCACTGTTTAGGCAAAATGGCTCTTTTTAGAAAAAAGGCAGAAAACAGTAAAACAAAAGTAGGAGCCATAAATAAAATAAGCCGCTCTAAGCTGGCCGTAATGTACTCCAAACCAATAAAATCTAATAAACTAGCTAGATAGTAGCCTACAAAGCCTAAGAAAATTAACTGCCAACGTTGTGCGCCCGTTAGCTTAGGCAGCTCACCCTTATAGGCCTTATGCGCTTGCCATAATGCAATCGCCAAAAATACGGGTAAAGACAACAACATCCTGAAACCAATTACAGTGAGTGCGTCCACTCCATGCATGTATGTCAGCTTTGCCACTATAGCCTTAGCAGAAAATAAAACGGAACCAAAGCCTGCTAAAAAAAATCCCACCCAAAATTGGTGGCGTGCTGCATTCATGATGACTCCAAGTTGAAACAAAAAAATAGTTTACGCTAACACTTGCAATTTACACAAAGCCCAGCTATACTTTTATTTCTTTGGTGGACGCAGAACAAAACACAACTGCAAATACCAAAGTAGAGCTCAATTAAATAAAGTTTATTAAGCAATTATTAAAAAATAATAGTTGCAACGCATTTAAAAACGTGCTATACTTTATTTTTTAGCAATTCCCCGATAGCTCAGTCGGTAGAGCGACGGACTGTTAATCCGCAGGTCACAGGTTCGAGCCCTGTTCGGGGAGCCAGAATTCACCTTGTAAATCAAGGACTTAGAAGCCACCACTTAGGTGGCTTTTTTGTTTCTGCAAACTGCTATGACCTAAACGTGCCTTGATTTACGTAACCTGCCAGATGGCTCGCATCCAAGTGAGCATACTTCTTTACCATCTCTAGTGTTTCCCATCCTCCCAATTCTTTTAAAACAAACAGGGGTGTTCCCGCTTGAACATGCCAGCTTGCCCACGTGTGTCTTAAATCATGAAAGCGAAAATTAGTAATCCCTGTTTTCTCACAGGCGCTATTAAATACTCGTCTATCTATTTCTAATGCACGATTACCGGTTGAGCGGGTAAAAACCCACTGACCGCCTGCCAACTTACGCCTACGCAATAGACTTATCGCTTCGGTATTTAAGGGCAAAGATCTTGCCCGACCTGATTTAGCCCTACTATTAATGATCCAGGCTACCGCCGCATCTAAATCTACATTGTCCCACTCAAGCGTCAATATCTCATTCGCTCGTGCTCCCGTATGCAAAGCAAACTCACACACATCCTGCATCCACGATAAATGAACATTCTCTATTAGACTCCTTGCTGACTCTTTCGTAATCCATCGAACTCTTACCTCAGGCTCACGATAGTTAGTCAAATTAGGGACCTTGTCTATCCAGTCTGCTTTCTGAGCTAAAGAAAAGATACGTCGGATGCTGGCTAAGTATCGGTTCTTTGTAGCTGCTGAGAGCTCACGCGGAGCGCGACCATCTTTATACTCACGCTTAACTGGCAAATCCGCATAAATATCATCAGCAGTAATTGAACAAAGTGATCTACCACCAAAAATTTCACGCCAATACTTAACATGTTGCACTTTTGTTCGATAATCAGCTTGTCCTGCACTAATTTGTAAAAATCGAACACACCCTTCTTCAAACGAGCGCTTGGGTTTTTCTCCTAGCTTTTCAATACGCCATAACTCGACCCTTAATTGATCGTGATATTCCTGGGCTTCTCTTTTGCTTTTGGTGCCAGTAGAGCGTCTAACTCTTTTGCCACCGGGCGGGGTGATATCAACCCACCATATCCCTGATTCTTTGTGTTTGCGGATCGCCATGATTCCTCCTGATCGACTCGCAACGATAATCGTCTTAGATTGTTACCCGTTCTCGTTGCTGCTGCAAGTTCTGACGGCCAAATACGCCATCGATTTGTTCCTGGTACCTGAAAAGCGATATGATGACGCCGCCTAAAAAGCGTGAAATAAGAGACGTCTAAAATTTCCGCAGCCTCTTTTAGCGTTAATGCTTTTTCATTTCCTACCATTGCTTTACCCTTTTTTATTAAAACTCAATTTCTACTTCACTACTTTGCTCCAACTGCCCCAGCTGCGTACTATAAAAACTCTGCTGCGCTTGGGTTCGTGCTTCGTCCGACATCCCCTGCACTACCATCCTCATGCTATGTTTCCAAAAAATGCTTTTAACTCACTGTTAGAGTCCGGTGCTTCTATTGCTTTACTCATATCAATATCCATAAAAAAAGCACCCATAAAAAAGGGTGCTCTATCTCTATACAAATCGATTTGTTTTTTTCAGCTAACTACAAATGATCCTCCAGACGTCTTTGTAATCACTTAAATTAACGCTAATTATTTCTATAAGCTCATTCACTACTTCCTCCAGAGGCGTTAAGGTTATCTCTTGTAAATCTTATAAAAAGGTCTTGCGGGAGTATAAAATCTTACTTAGAAGATGAGCCAAAATGAGTCTTTTTTGTGCTTATTTCTTACGTTAAATATAAATTTTTGTTATTACACGAGACTCTTAATCTATCTCTGGCAACAAGTCGACCAAGACTCCCCCTCTCACTTTATCTCTTATGAGTGTTGCCTGTATTTTGGCACGTATTGGAGTCCTAAGCCTAATGGCCTTCCACAAGGCATCTTCTTTTAATGAGTCAAACTCTCCTGATGTGTGCTCAACTGTCACCTCATCTGGCAAAGACTTACCTCGAAATGTTAGTTTATTAGTTAAGCCGGGCGTTGTTTCAGCCGTTACAATAAACTCTCCTACTGACACGAACGGCTCTGAAACCGCTCTGGGAGATCTAGAGTTGAGTTCTTTAATATCATCTGCATCTAGATGTATCTTGCCAAAATCAATCGATTGTGCTTCTGGAGCTGCCTTAGCTATCTCTTTCAACCCATTAGCCTGAGCATGATCAAACGATGCTACCAGCCTATTTTCTAAGTCGGACTCACCCATATTATGAGTTGATAATAAATCATTAACCTTGTCTAATATTTTTTGATTTCCATCTGAAACCTTATCTATCACAGCTTCAACGTGCTCTTTTTCTACCTGAGCATTCACATTGTCAAGATATTTGCTCCCAAGAAAATACCCCGTCACACCAAGTGCTCCGATCACAGCTAACTTAACTAGCAAAGAAGCTAATATTTCAGAATCCATTTTATCTCGTATATGATCAGCCACGGCATCAAACACCTTTTTAAGGTTTGCTTTGATTTGTAGACATCCGTCCTCTATCTCAAATTCTAACTGAAAGGCTTCTCGGACTTCTGCTGTGAGCCTTTTGTATGAATGTCCCTCTCCTTCATATATTACACTTTTAGCAAAATCGTATATTGAGTCCTGATATGCAGCTAGCGCCCTAGCCATTTCACCAGTTATTTCATTATGAAACTGAGGTCCATGAATCTCAATAACAAGAGTGCCAAGTTCCTCACTAAAACGTATAGGCTCTTTTTCGAAATTCCATTTAGTACTCTGAGTGACTATTTTGTTCAGAAAATCTAAAGCGTCATCAATATTTGATAGCTCTATTGCCATAACAGCTCCCATACCATTTTTTTAAACTTTGAAGCGCCACATTATGGCTCATAGTAATAATAAAAAACACTCAGCAGCATATTTAAAGATTTTCCAATATGTTGATTTTGATCTTCAAACACCTGAACCAATTGAGTATACCAACGAAATCTTGAACCGGTAGGTTTCCAATAACTGTGTAAACATTTACGGTACTGATGGCAAGAAATCTCTTCATTAGCAGAAACTCTCAGTGTTATCGCGATTCATTTCAATTCGCATTAATGTATAACACCTCAATGACATCTTAACTCTGCCATTCTTACTCGCCAACGGTCGACTGATCCACCCACAAATCACCTAAAAACACAAATCAAAACTCCATCTCACTACTCTGCTCCAACTGCCCCAATTGCGTACTATAAAAATTCTTTTGCGCTTGGACCCGCGCTTCATCCGACATACCCTGCACCACCATCCCCATACTGGTTTCCAAGAAACGCATTTGGCTTACTAAACTGGGATCGGCTGTTTCTAGTGCTTTATCAAAAGCGGCTTTTAAATCGGTAGGTGTGTCTGAGTTCGCTTCATTTGACGGCGTCTGCTCTACCTCTCTTTCTAGATCCAACACAAAGCCATGAATTTTCTCTGCATCTTTAGCGGCGCGAATAATTTCCATGGGATCGTCTTGTAAGGTTTTAATCCATGAGTCTACATAAGCGGCATGCTGCGCGGGATCGTGACCAATACCAATGGTTTGGCCAATCATCATAGAAGCAATTTCTGCGCGTAGTTCTTCTTTGGCATAGTCTTGCTTAGATTCCTTCACGCCTGTTTCAAACCGATTTAAGCGGCTTGCATGTCCTGTCCAATGACCGAGCTCATGCAAGGCGGTGGCGTAATAACGGTCTGGTGTGGGAAATTGATCTTTCAGCGGTAGCACGATTTTATCTGCGGATGGACTGTAATACGCTTTATCTCCCCGCTGATGCTCAATCGTTGCGCCAGAAGCATCTAGAATTTTCTCTGCTCGCTCTACGGCTTGCCAAGTGTGTACTACTGGACGCGCTAAGGGTGGGATGCCATCAATCTGCTCGGCATTAAAAACCGTAAAATGCTTTACGATGGGCCGATCACGTGTGAACGTTTCTTTAAGTGACTCCCCGGCACTGTTTTTAATTGTTTGACCCGTTTCGTCTCTTTTGACGCGCTCATCTTGTGCAATGGTCATTTGAAGCCGTGTGCCTCTAGAACCTTTCTTAATGGCGTAACCCGCTTCTTTAGCTTGATTGAACGTCATCCAACGAGGATCAGGATGAGTAGAGAGTAATAAAGCGACGGAGTTTCGGCCTTGGTAAGGCTTCCCTGTGGCCACATTATAAGGCCGCTCTCTGATAAATCCGGCATCCCAGGGTACTTGCCAAGGTGCAGTGCCTTCTTCTAACTGTCTAATTAATTGCTCAGCGATTTCTTCATGAAATGGTTTACGTTTTGCTTTACTCATATCAATACCCATAAAAAAAGCACCCGAAGGTGCTAATAATGAAAAAAATAGATAAAAAGGGAATTTGCTTACTGAGAAAAGAGCGTAGACAAAGAGCTCAAGATTTTCTTATTCTGAATTTTGTACACTCATAATAGCCAAAGAATCCCTCCAGTTACGATCGCTGCAAAAGTCAGTAGGCTAGCAAGTAACTTCATCCGTTGATAGGATTGAGCTTCTATGTCATGACTATTCATTCGTTTTTGAGCGGTACGACATTTTGCTACGGCCATCCAAAAGATAATAATTGCCACGAGAATAAAGATCTCTGCTGCGCTTTTTGCAATAAAAGTGTGCTCCGTATCTTTGAATACGGCCTTTAAACCAAGTGCTAACGCGACGGCAGCCATACCTGTCCTCATCCAACTCGCAAAGGTACGCTCATTAGCTAGAAGGGTTCTGTCTTCTGCCCATGCTGTTCGCGTGTCGGCTAACTCATGAGTGCTGGGAGCATCCGAAGCTTTGTTATTTGCCATTTTTTACCCTTGTAAGAATTTCCTTAACTTATTGACTGGATTTTCTTTAGTTATTATGAGATAAAATCACAAAAAATAGACATGAAAATTGCTTCTAACTCTAACAAAAATCTTAAAAAGGAAACGGCCATGCTCGCTCAAGCAGCACCTCTCGCAGCGCGTCTATTTGAACTCAATCTAACTATCACCACAGTAGAGTCTTGTACCGCAGGCTTACTCGCTTCGCTTTTATCTGAGCACCCCAAGGCGGGTGGTTTGCTAGAAAGCGGATTGGTCACCTATACCTTAGAGTCTAAAATAGATTTATTAGGAATCTGTCCTACTCTATTCCAAGAATACAACTTAACCAGTGAAAAAGTGGCTGAACAAATGGCCATAGGTGCGACTAAGTTAACAAGAGCTAATACAATAATTGCCACCACCGGCGTATTAGACGATACCGCAGAACCTGAAATTCCTGCAGGCACAGTTTGTTTTAGCTGGCTCTATAAAACCGAAGGATCAAATCCTAAAATTTTCACTCAAACTAAGCGGTTTTCGGGTTCTGAGCAAATTCGGTGTGAAAAAGCAGCTTTATATGCGCTTGCCCAAGCTGCCTCTTTGTACGAACATCATGTGCGCCTGCCTGATGCCTTACAGAGAAATACTCATAAATAATATTTTCTTCACTTTCTTTACAAGAAGAAGCCCCTCTTAGCTTTAAAACCAAGAAGGGCTCTGTTTATCTTTATATAGTCGCTAAGTTATTTTTGTGATTAAACTCGGCATCATTCGTCTGCGGTGTAAAACATGATGATGCAACAAGCTAAACCAGCAAAAAATGAAACTTTTGAAAGCAAGTCCAAAATATACATATCCACACCTTCAGCTGTTTCAAAGCGTTAAAGATGCTAACATTTTGACTTACCATCCAAGAAAGCTGCATAGGTATTAATACTTAGTTTTAACGATCAGTAGATAACTGTTTATGTATGGTTTAAATTTACTCAAATAGACGGCGCTTATCGCCGTCTAATCTAAAAAAATAAACTACGAATGATCCTCCAGATCCCCTTCATTCTGAAAATACTCCGCGTTATCTTGGTAAAACTTAATCAGCTCAGGGTGGGTAATGACCTCTTCGATAGAAGTTAAGGCGCCGATTTCACGGGCCTCTTCTTCTGTCATGTGCTTATCGTCTTTATCTGGTTGCTTAGTCATCGCTCTATCTCCCGTTCTTTGTTGTCATGGGTACGAGTTGGCTCATTTTGTGGCTGTGTTATTTCAGCCTGTAAGGGCGTAGGCATGTTGAAAGCTGTGCCATTTAGCGCTTTATCCATATTGGTATCAAAATTACGCTGCGCATCGGCGCGATTTCCTACTTTCATATAGTTAACAGCTTGCTTAGCCAAGCCCTTATAGTATTGCATCGTAGAAAAGCGAGCGGGGTTCAAATTCGTCTCGGATTGTTTCATTTTCTCCGCTGCCACTTTGACTTCACTGGGTATAGAAGGAGTCGTTGTAATCTCAGCCATTGGTACATCACTATCCACATCGGCCTTTGCTGAGGTTTCAATCTGAGCAGACGTCGGCATCTGATTTTGAGCCTGCATTTTATCGGCTTCCGAGGCCGCTTTAGCTGGGTTAGACGGTTCCCGCTCTGAATCTTTTTCAATCTTATTTAAGGCTCTCTCGTCTCGTAGCTGCTCTACCAACTTTAAATCGGCTGGCGTGGGTGAATAGCCTCTGGTTTGAATACCTTGGCTTTCTGCTTCTAAGTAAGCAAAACGCCTAAAGTCGGGACTCCCCTTTAATACCACCGCGTCCCAATGCTTTTCTTTAGCGACCTCAATCATGTCATAGACCGTTTGACGATCTAAGCGAGTGGTGGCTAAGGCTTTACCTTTATCGTCAAAAAGAACGGTAGAGCCCGTGCGATCATAGTATTTCCCTTCGGCGTAGACGTACTTGGCCTCTAAAGACTTAGGTGGTGCTTTATACTTTAAATCGGTAATAACATCCTGAGCTTGCTCTGAAACTGAAGGAGTAGCTTTTACTTCAGTTTCAGCTTGGACTTGAACGTTCTCTTTCTCCTGAGACTCAACCTTGGGGTCACTTTTTATTCTATTTGAACGATTGCGTTCCAGATCCACTTCAATCGTATTAACAACTGATTTATTCATTGTTTTATCCTCCTGGTTACTATCCCTTAAGGTTTCAAGCTGAAAAAAAGACCTCAATGAATTGAGGCCGTTTAGTTCGTGTAGGTCATTAAAATCAGAGGGATACTTTCCTTCGCCATGCCGTCGTTGATAGGCGGTAATTGCATCCTTATCAAAATCAGGCATCACAATCGTAACTTTATCACCTAATACTTCCTGCGCTTTTTCTGCAAACTTAATCCCCGCTTCACTGTGATCATTATCCGCTGCTAAGATAAATGGCACGTCTACGTGCTTCACTTTCTCAGCTACCGTTACTAAGTTATGAGCGGCAAAAACCACCAATACTGGCTGTCCTGTGGCCTGATGGATAGATGCTCCGGTAGCTAATCCCTCTGTTAGCACTAGCCCTTGCTCTTTCGCTTGCGCCGCATCTCCTATCAAAAAAGCACTGCCACTAATCGCTGAGCCTTTACCAAAAAACTTAGCTCCTTCTGGATTAATACGCTGAACCGCCACTAGCTCCTTATCCTGCTTTACAGGAACCAGTAAGTTTTGATAACGGTCTTGCCTTAAGCTGCCGATCACTGCAAGATCGGTTATCCCTTTATTGACTAAATAAGGGTGCTTAGGATCTGCTGGTTCTGCATTATTCCAAAGCGTACTCGCTTTATCTTTTGCTTTCTCTGCTGCTTGTGAACGCTCAGCAAGTGCCTGCGCTTCTACCTCTTTGCGCTGTGCTTGACGCTCTTGTAAAACCTGAAGGTCTCTAGAAGAAGACTTTTCTGGTAAGTAGCCTGCTTGCTTGGCTTCATAATACAAAGAACCAACACCCACAAAGCCAGGTCGTAAACTTTGCCATACGGCTTTACTAGCTTGGGCGTTATACGTATCCGCACTCTGTGACCAGTGATCCCATATTTCATAGCCTGGTTCGCCCAATTCTGATTTGATTGCTGCGCCCATACGGACCCACTTTTCCCTATCTTGGTTATCGATAAAAGACAATGCTCGCTCAATTTCAATTGAATTTGCCATATCACCTCCTTATTTAATAACAGCTTGCTGAAAATACGCTAGACCGTATTCTTCTACGGCTTTTTCAACCGCTTGTTTTACATCCCGAATATACGTAGCGGTTGAATGAGCATCACACATGCTTTTTACTAAGGCTTGTACGACTTCCTCTTTATTTTCTAACCCCGTAGAACTCGTATTCACAGGAGACTTAAGCGCTTGCTGTGCTCTTTTTTGCCCTACCTCTAAGAGCGGCACAGTAGGTGTTGGATAACCTAAGCGTTCCTGAAAAACGGGGTCTGCGTAATAAATGATTTTATTTGCGTAGATAGGTTGAATACCTGTAAGACTAATAAGGCAATCTGTGGTGGGCATGGTCTTTACCTCCTGCGGTAACATCACGGGTCGTTTTTGATCACTAATAGAGATGCTCTTATCGCCAATCGCTCCTTTAGCGCGACTAAAAGACGTGCTTTTATAGGTTTCATAGCCAATGATCTCCGAATACTCCTGCGCATCTTTGTTGTCTCTTGGAGGAAAGATGATCTGGCACTCAAAGTTTGTGGAAAGACTTCTCGCACCATCCACCGTGTAATGCCTATTTAACTGACTCATGTTTTGAAAAATACTCAGAATACGAATGTTATAGCCTGCGATATAGGCCACACCACTTTCTATAATGTCTACTTTCCCAAGCGCTGCAAACTCATCAATGAGCAATAAGCACTGGTATTTCAATGCAGGATTATCTTCAGGTAGCTCTGCGGTATTTTCTGAGATGAGCTGACTAAAAAATAAATTGATTAGACGAGAAAACTTAGCAATGTCGTTAGGCAATATGCCTATGTAAATCGACATTTTCTTCTTGCGTACCTCGCGCAAATCAAAGTCATCTTTGCTAGTAATCGCTGCAACCAAAGGGTCGGAGAATACAGATAACGGCGCTAAAAAGCTGGAAAGAATACCGGAAGCCGTGTTGCTTGAGTTACCGGCATAACTCAGTAAATTCTTTTTGCATTCATTACTCAAATCATCTCGTAATGCTTGCTCTTTAATCCAATCCGATAATGACTGACCATCGTCTGGCGTGGATAAACCCACCATCGCGGCTAAGGACGGGATCACGCTTGTGCTTTTTTCTGTTTCTATCAAGTAAAGACATAAACCCACAAAGAGCTTTTGAGCCATCTCATTAAAAAAGCGGCTGTTGCCGCTGTCATTACCACTCGTAGAATAAAGAATCGTCGCAATATTAAATGCCCCACCTGTAGAGAAAAAAGGATCTCTAGACACATATGAGATCGGGTTCCAACAGTGGCTTTTGAAATCCTTAGTGGAAGGGTTAAACAAAAAGACATCTTGCCCATGTGCTGCTCTAAAACCTGCTGTAATATTAAAGTTCTCTAGTTTCGGATCAAAAACCACCAGGCTGTCACGATAATGTAAGCAGTTAGGGATAACAACACCTACCCCTTTACCGCTGCGAGTGGGTGCCGCTAAAAACGCAAACTGCTTACCGGCCCAACGTAAATAACTTCCCTGATACTGCCCTATTAATATATCGGGTTCTTCGTGCTTAGCTTTAAGCAAACCGGATTGGGTAATTTCCGCTTTTGTGGCAAAACGCGCAGAGCCATGCAGCTCTCGCTTAGGTTTCACGAAAATGGCGGCAATCAATATCACAACGGGCACTACTGTGATAATCCCACTCAGCACCACAGCCACTTTATAAGCCGTGTTATAGCCAAATATTGTTCCATCACTAAGTAAGTAATACTTATAGAGCGTATTAAGAGCTAAGCTTTCGTTAGGAATAGGCCCATATTTAATAAATACATAGGCACCTACTAACTGCCCAACAGCTCCAAAAAAAAGGAGCAGCATTATCGCTACTCCTACTAATACCAGTATTTTTTTTAGCATATTAACTACCTCTTACTGCTTGCCCAGCATCGCCTCTCGCTTTGCTATCGGATCAAAATACACCTCTGTCATATACGTCTTATCAAAAAAGCAAACCACATCAATGGTGGCACGGACGGTATTTAGTAGGTATTGATAATCCATGGTTTTACCTGTTTCTGACTCTTTTGCTAACTGAGCAATACGATAAAAAACTGACTGAGCATCATTAGCATGCACCGAGGTTAAACCGCCGGGATGCCCCGTGTTTAATGCGGACAAATAATCCCACGCTTCATCACCCCGTAACTCCGTTAAAAAAATACGATCTGGCTTTAAACGCATACACGAGGCAATAACTGATTTGGCCGTTATGTGCTCTTTATAAAAAAGATGCACTCGATTTGGATGATGCGGTAAATCTAGCTCATGGGTATCTTCAATTGTGATCAGCCGAGTACTAGACGGAATTAAATCTGCAATGGCTTTAGTAAAAGTAGTCTTACCTGACCCAGTCCCTCCCACCATACAGATATTTAATCGGTGTTTAACGGCTAGCTGAAAAAAATCAGCCCAATTATTAGCTGCTTTATGTTCCAGCATGGCCTTCTCATAACCGCTGAGTTGGGCATTCTCTGTAGTCACTTGAGAGGCTTGTGACGGTAAACGCTGGGTGGTTAAATAATCCTCTAATGAAAAACGATTGGTAGACGGTTTTCTCAATGCAAATACCAAAGTGCCATCCTCACAGGCAGGCGGCATCACGATATGGCCGCGCTCACCATCAGGCAAAGTGACTGAGTGCATAGGCTCTTTAATTGTTAGGTGTTTACTATTAAAAATACTCAGCACATTCGCGAGTTGAGATAAATGACTCAAGGTTAAGCGTTCATCTTCAATACGCTCCACGCCAAAGCTTCCCTCCAAAAACACCTCTTTAGGTCTATTTATCATGACTTCAGTCACACCCGCACGATTTAGGTATTCCGTAATACCTAAGCGCTGCAACACATTTCTAGCACTCACGTCTCTTGCATAGTCTGTCATGTCTACCTCCTAGTGAAGCTGCCACGTTTTCCAGTCGGAATTCACTAATTTATAAATATCAGAGAAATCCACATCTCTAGCCACCATAATATTTACCAAGGAACCTTGATTCACGTAGCCTGTGGGTGGGATATTAATGGTGTTTTCTAAGGCAATTGCTGCCATATCCTTAGTCGAGTCGCGTGTATTATCAAACTGATACTGCTGATCTCGGCTACGGTTCGTATTGGCAGCAATACCTAGCACATCATCAATCATCGACAACATAATGGCACCACTAAAGCGTTGCCAGAAATGGGTTTCCACATGTGCTGCTTGCCCTGATGCGCCTAAATTATCTGCAGTAGGTGAATGAATCTCCACCGACACGCCTGCTGGCGTTTCAATCGTATTCCACAATACAAAGACCCGCGCTTGACCATGAATCAACGCACTGGTTTGCTCACCAATCACTTCAGACCCTCGCTCAACAAGCAAAACCTTACCGTTTTTAGAGTACACATCCTTATTAACAATACAACGCGTGATACCTGGTTGAGTGGTCACAATCTTGGTGTTTAAGGTACAAGCAATGCTAGTGCCTTTTGCTAATAAATACGTTAAATCAGCGCGTTTCCTCGCTCGCCCTGGCAAGGTAACGGTAGGTCGTAACTGCTCGCTAAGAGTGGTTTCCCTGCCTTGCGTAACATGCGGTGAATCCGTTGAGCTTGGGCCACGGCTAGCCGTATCCAAAGACACCAGCACATTACCTTGTAATTCACGACGTGGCTCTTCGGCTTCTACCACTCCATTAGATTTTGGAGGTGGTGGTACTGGCTGCTTCTGTTCGTAAATCAAAGGCTCTTCAGTGGATGAGGTATCGGGCTTTGGTTCTGGATCTAGTTCTGGTGTCTGAAATTGACTAAGTAGTTTTTGCTGCTCAGAGGAAAAGTCACGCGGCCGCTTATTTGATACGGCTTCGCTAACCTCTTCTTTAACTGGTTTTGGCGCGTCTTTTATAAGCATGAGTCCTGACAAAATGAGCGCTAAACCAATCACCCCTATAACAGCTAAAAGCGCTTTTTTAACATTACTCTTTTTATTACTACTTAAGTTCTGAGGTAGGCCACGTTCTATCTCAGGATCTTGCACTATCTCTGATAGGCTAGGCGCTAGCTCATTAGACAATGAGCTATCTTCCGTGTTTCGTTTAAAAATACTCATGCTTATTCCTTATTTCACAATGCGTACCGCATTAGGATCACTTGTTCCTAAACGATTAAACCTTCCACGCTCATCAAAACCACGGTTATCAATTCCTAAAACTAAATCACCTAATCGCAAGATAAAATGCTGTGCTGTCTCATGAATCACTACTCGGCTCCCTTCTACATGCATATTGACTAAGCTCTCTGTACCATCTGGCATTTTCTTATAAATAGCAGGTAACGCTTTATTGTGATTAAAATCAAAATAAGTAAAGCGACCATCATCAAATAATGCCGTAGGGGCTAAGGTCTTTGCGCCATAACCCCAATACTCTTGATTGGTGCTAGTAACGCTACGCCCTGAGCGTCCCAACACAATATTTACTACCTGCTCACGCTCTTGCTTAGCCGCTTGTTTTTGCTTTAACAACGTATCGGGGTAATGAAAACGCAACACATAAGTAGGGTGCTTGGCTTTTTCATTTACAGACAACTGAAAAACATAAGTACGCTTATTTGAAGTAATAATTAAATTGGTATCCGAGCGTTCAACAATCGGTTTAAAAATAATGTTGTTACCTTTAACCGCTAAGCTCCACCCTTCTGCATCGCCCATCCCTAAAGAGGCGCTGTCTCCCTCTAAGCGTTCATCTTCTTCTAACTGAATCAAAACAGCATGTCCCACCTTAGCGGTTATTTTGATTACATTATCTGAAGAATAGGTCACCGTTTGTACTCGACCATCTAATTGAGAACGTTCAGGTATAACCAGAGCCTGTGCTGGACTAGCACTCAAAAAAACAGCTGCTAAAAGCAGCTTTTTATATGTTTTCATCATGACTTACCCCTCTGGATCAACGCGATAGCTCATCACCTGCAAGCCTAATGGATTAACGAGTCGATCTTTTTCAGCTTGTGCGGTATTCACATAGCGATAGCCTATAGTTGCAATATAACGCTGCACCACAGGTGCTTTTTGGCCTTGAATAAGTGGCTTCACCTGCTTTTCAAAACGAATTTGCGCCGTGTCTCCTACCCAGGAAATAGACAAAATCTTGATATCAACGCGGTATTTATCTTTAAAGACTTTGTATGGTGCAGCTTCACTTTCAAAAAATGCGGCAATCTCATTTTGTAAAACAGAGCTGCTCAAAAGCATGCTGGCATCATAGGTGGACTGCACTGTCCACCAATCATAGCTTTCACGCATTTTGATATATTGGCTAAGCCAATAACGATCGATGGCCTCCCCATAAGAGGTTTCACTTTGCTGAAGTACAGTCACAATGTCTGTGACTCCTGTGTTGTTATCCACTCGTATCACATAAGGTGTCACGGTCTTCAAAGGAGTCAGCAGCATCACGGCTATTACACTCAGCACGGCAAGGAGCAGACTAGCAGCCGTAATACGCCACGCTGTTTTGTTATTACGTTTAATAGCGTCAATCTGCGACTTTTCAAATTGATTCGCTTGCTGAATAAAATCGATAGCCATCTGCTTAGACCCCTTTTTCTTATGACGCTTCAACATGCTCCACCTCATGAATTGGGTTAATAGGAAATGGCTTTCCTGTGGGCTCGGGAACCTTAGGTGCAGCACATGCCATTAGCAGACTGCTTATAGATGCAATTAGTAAATACCTCATCGTTTTACCTCGTAGACACAAAAAAACCGCCTAAAAAGACGGCTTTCAATCAAATGAATAAATGAATTATTTCCCAATAATTTTGTTAGCAGCTCCAATAACGGGGATTTTAGACAGTGTGCGAGTGGCCAGTGAGCCCAAGCGGCCCATTGTTCTTCCATGCCCGTCTACGGAGGCTCCACCTGTTAAGGCTGAAGCAATATTAGGAATACTTAGCACTACAATTAAAAATAAAATCGTCATAACCACCATCACATAGGAAACTTCCCACGCTTTAGCAACACTATCGATGTAGCTTTTATTGGCCCAACTCGTCATTTTGGTTTGGACAAAATTCATCTGCAAAACACTAATGACGGCATAGAGTAAACAGGCCAATGAATAGTTTAATACCTGCCCTATCCAATTCATGCCGTACTGACGCGAGCTAGGAAATAACATAGCGCCAATAAATAAAGGTCCTACCATTAGGGTTAAGGCCAAAGAAAGCTTCGCTATTAGATAAAAGAAGTACGCAAAGACCACGAGAACTAAACCACAAATACTCACTACCACCTTTGCTGCAAAAATAGTGCCGTGTAGCTGTACGTAATACCAAGGCTTGCCAATAAGTAAATTATCTAAGGATGCCACCATGTCCTGTACGGCTTTCACACCATTACTCAGCATACCAACGCTTAGCTCAGTTTCATTAAACCAACTAATTAGCTCTTCAGGTAAACCATACAAACTAATAGCCAGATTAGAATAAGCACCTGCGTTAAACGCTAGAGCAATGACGATGAACCAGCCTAACAAGCGTTTACTCAGATCCAACACCGACTCATCCAACCCGCGGCCATAGTAATAAAATACCAATGACAGAACATAGATCCCAAACCCCATAGAAAAAAGCGGTGCGATTTTTTCAATCAATGCACCGCTTTTAGCGAGTAAATCTATACCGAGGTTTTGTGTCATATATTCTGATATATCAATCAGAACGTCATGCATGAAAACTCCTTATTACTTAAGGCTTACATACCGCTACTGAAAAGTACTTCTCACAAATCTCTAGAGACGTATTACGTGCGCAAACTTTAGCTCCCTGTTCGTGATCTTTTCCATAAGTTGCAGCATCTACCTTACATTGCATAATGCCATCTTCCATATCTATTTTTTCAGACATAGAAAGCATGGGATCAACCTTAGGTGATTCTTCTTTTTCACCACACCCTGCCAAAATAAACAAAGCACCCACTAGGCTCACTATTATTTTCTTCACGCTACTCTCCGAGATAAAATAAGCACGTATCAATAACATGCATCCGAGTTATCACTAGACCAGTTTTCTAGGATACAAGCATCCCGTGCAGTGGACTGCTGATAAATCACGTCTTTTTGTAACTCATACATGCGTGCCATTTGATCTAGTTTTACTTGATTGTTAGTAATTACCGCTTGTTCAGCAGCAATACGGCTCTGTAAATCAGCGGAGTCTTTTATATCAGTGGTTACATTGATCTCATCCGTTAAGGCATTAATGTTGTCTAAACGCAATTGCGTATCCGCCAAAGCCACCTCACTGCGCTCATAGACGGATGCTAGGCTTTTTAACTCGGCATCTGCCCCTAAGGCTTTTGGGTCTTTAAGATGAGCGATATCCACATCCATTAACTGATAAATCTCTTGCCATTCCGAAGGGATACGATCGGGTACGTTGGCACGATGTAAACCACCCTTAGCTCTACCTCCTGTTACTGCCTCCACTTGGGACTTCAACTCATTAATTTGAGCTATCTGATTATCAATTTGCTCTTTCATATGCGCTATCTGCTGCACAAACTGAGCAATCGCTGATTTGTCTATGGTAGGAATGCCCTGAGCCCAGATGCTACTGTTCATCACAATGAGCCATCCCAACAACAAAATACGCATTTTTCGCATTGCTTTTCTCCATAAAAAAACCACCCATGAAGGGTGGCTTATTAAACCGATTTTATCTGTAAGACTACAAATGGACAGATCTAACAATTACCTTTTTTAGCCTGCCCTGGAGGGCAGAAATCTCCTCTGCCATGCTTCCTATCTGGATCAACAACAATCGAACCACTAGGAGTGTGGACAGAGCAAGCACTAAGGGTAATTAATGTAAAAACCACTAAAAACTTTCGCATGCTAGACCTCTATAATTTGGGTAAATAAACACTCACATCTTACTTCAGTCTGGCTAGCAATGCACAAGGCTTAGCCTAATTTCTCATGCGACGCCATCTTGCTTGGATTTGTTCTTTAAATAAAGGGTACCATTCGTTTGGAGTGGCAGCAGGCATACGTGCTAACAGCTCATCTAGAATGGTAATATTTGATGAATCACCCGATAACACCGCCATCTCTTCAGCAAAACCATGTAGGTGCAATTTAGCAAAAGCGGATTGGCGTGACTGCTTGATAAGAAACTGACGGCTATCAAGCGACAGTTTCACTAACTCCTCATATTCTTTGCTTGTTAATCCGCATAATTGATACCCACCTTCATACTTGGCATCCGGGTTTGGCAAGAAGATTTTAGTCGGCGTTTGTTGAACAATAGCAGGAAAAATATCGCTGGCAATCGCATCCTCAGGACTTTGACTGGTCAAAATAATCCACCCACCAAGCTTTCGATCTGTTTTTAATATCTTTAAGATTAACTCTTTGGTGGCCTCAAAGCGTAATGGCCACCAAAACTCCTCCACTACGGTCACCATAATGCCACCTGCTCTAGCTACACTTTTCAGCATTAAGCTACGTAAGTAAAACAAGTAGAGCAACACGGGCTCCGTTGGTGTATAGCCCTCTTTTAAAATCTCAGTCAGATCAAAACCGATTTTATAAAACTCCGCTGGATTAAATAGATTGACTGGATTATCTAAGCACCAGGCATAACGCCCATCTTCACTACGACACCACTTAGCCAAACGGGTCCGTAAGGCATTTTCGCCAGCAGAAAAAGGAATACTTTCTAATAAAGTACTGAAATTACGGTGTTTAAAATCAATACTCGTAAATAGCGTGTCTACCGCCACTTTGATCTGCTTTTCTTCTTCGTCAGTGACTCGCCCATTTTCATTTTGACCACATACCCCTACTAACTGATAAATAAGTTCGCGCGTTTCAGTAGTATCAGACAGTTGAAAAGGGTTAAGCCCTGTAGGTACTCCCGCATTCAACTTAAAATAACTACCACCAATGGCTTGAATGAAAATCTGTAGCCCGGCATCCAAATCCAAAGCGAATAAATAAGGCTCAAATCGTTGAGAAAAACTCAGCAATGTGGTTTCTAAGGTGGTTTTGCCTGTACTGGTAGCCCCTAAAATTAGGGTATGCCCAGCCAGACTCTCACCTAGGTTGTCTTCTTTAGGGTTACTGAAATGAAAATTGAAATCATAAATACCATTAGAGATGGTTTGTAGAGGGATAACCGCACTGCCATCACCGATAGGATTGCCATGAGTCTTGCCGTGGCTGTATGTGTGCATGCCAAAAGTGGTCGCTAAGTTAACCGTAGTTTTAGGTACGCTTCTGGGTTTCTTTTTTGCTCCAGGTACCTGACTGAAATACGTAATAGGAGCAGAAAAACTCGCCTTCTTAAAACCAAAACCTCCTGCATCTAAAAACCGCGTGTAGGCCATAGCTCCATAGTTCGCTGCCTCCTTAGGCGTATCGCCATACACGATTAAGGCAGCATGATAGTCTCCAAACATAAGCTCTCCTGTAGTGATGGCTCCTTTGCCTTCCATTAATTCGTTGTGCTGCTGGTGCGCTTGATCTCCTACTGAATGCAGGTTGTTTAACTGCTTATTAATAATTTGTTGAATTTCGTAGTTTTGAATGTAAACAAAACTTTGAGTTAACGTGAACTCAAAAGGAAGATCTAAAATACCCGTTAAAATTTTGGGTTTCGATACACCAAAATCTTTCAGATCATAAGCTGTAGCGTATTTAGTAGCGCTAGGTGCTCGAATCTCAATCATATCTGCACCAAAATGCAAATCTGCGTGACCCAGTGTTTCAGCGATGTTTACTGAACTCAAAGGCACGGCACCTTGCTCATAGTTGATCAGACTGCCAAAGAACTCAAACACCTCTGAGAAAACCACCTCTTTTTCATTTTTATAAGCACTTAACACATACGGATCATATGACTGCAAACCAGATAACAAGGTATCAATTAACTCCTCAGCCTCTTTGATACCATCTTCAAAATCGTCATATTTAATGACTACACTAAGATAAAAAAACGTATCAAAAAATTGCCCTTCTTCAAATCGCTGTAAATACTTCTGCGCAAACTGCTGACAAAAGACATTATCAAAATGGTAATGGCGATCAAATCTACGTTTTTTCCGTTGAAGCGTAGTCCACAGCCCTAAGCGGTTACCTAACGTTTTACCTATACCTGCCAACAACAAAGCCAACTGATGAAAGCGTGCATAAATATGCGCTTCATTTTCTGACTCAAAGGAAATGCCCTCACAACGGATGACAAAGCCTAAGTAGCCATCTTGGTAATGAATGAGGTTAGGTGTAACGTGTTGGGATATTTTCGGTAGAAAATCCGATTGAGCCGCTTGACGCTTGAGCGCATTGCTCAAAAAATCGCTGATAATCATTTAATTTCTTCCCGTAATGAGTACCTAAAATCGTACTGGTATGATTAAAAAGCCGCGCATTACGTCTGTAGAAAAAACAGTAAATCTCATAGCCCAAAACAAATAAGGCTTGATCATCGGCTTTAGAAATGGTTTTCATTAAAAAAACAAAAGGAATGGGTAGCACCATTAAAAATAGAGCTTTACCTCCCATAAAAGTAAATAAAAACATCGTTAGAACTAAGGAGCCACCTACTAAAGCCGCCAAAGGAACTAGAGGCACACCGAAGACCAGTGCAGCACGTCCTAACGCGTTATAGGTGGGAAAGGCTTGCGTTTTATCAGTCATCATTAAAAGCTAATCCCTTGCCCTGCAGTAAAGATCCAGGTCGCTGCAGCTACCGCAGCCCCTGCACCAAAGATCCACAAGCAGGCGCTCAGTACATCACCCCATGTTTTACGCCCCATAAAACCTTCCGCTAACTGCCAAAGCAATGCGATAGTGGCCACCACACCCACAATAATCACAATGCCATCACGGATATTCTCCATCATGCTTTGAGCCTGAGTAGCAAAACCACCACCCATTTGGGCAAAAGCAGCGTGAGCAACTAAAAACTGAGTCATTACAACGACCCACCCCATTTTCACTTTAGTAACTACCTTCATATGACTTCCTTTTGAAAATAAAAAAACCACTTTAAAAAGTGGTCTTCTTTTAATAAAACGATGATTTTCACCAGTCGCCAAACGCATCCCAAGCCGCTAGTTTTTCTGATTTATTAGGCTGATTAACAGCAACTTCTTTATGTGACGGTGATTGAGTTTTGCCACTTAGCTTAGCTGTTTGAATTGTTGCTTTAGCGGGGCTAGTTGCATCAACGTCAATGGCTGGCACCTCTGTCACAATTTTCTGCTCTGAGGTGTTTTTTCGTGCCGCTGCTTTAATACGTTCCACATAGGATGGCAGCCCAGGGAAATCTTCAGTGAAGCCTGTTTTGAAATTACCGGAGTAATAACAGCTCAGTGCTTTTTGTAAAGCCTCCTGCGGTGAGCCTTTGGCTCGTGAATAGCACTCTGACAAGATCTCTGCTCCTGTCTTCAAATTCACACAAGGATCAAACACCGTGTCATAACTCAAACCAAACCTCGCTAAGTTCTTTTTATTAATCTGTGCCAACCCCAAGCTAAAGTTCTTACCTTCCGCATGTAACGCTTTAGCGACTGCAATTGCATCTGCTAAGTTTTTAGGTTGCTTTACCGCTCCGTCCACCACACCAATGGCATAAGGATTGAAATGACTCTCCGTTCTCGCTATGGCTTGTAGCGTATCCATATGCACCTGTGGCGCACATTGCTGAGCAAGAGTATTAAAGCCAATCGTTTCAGCATCTACTGACTCTGAATCTGCATAAGCGGTAAAGGGTATAAGTAAACTCACTCCTAAGTACGTTATAACCAAGCGTTTCATAACATCCTCGCCAAAATAAAAACTTGCAGTAAAAGCATCAGAGCGAAGCCTAAACCAATCCACTTATGACCTTGCTTGTACTGTTCTCGCACCTGCTCCTTAACCTCCTTACGCACTGAGCGCTGAGTATGGGTAATAAGATCTAAGCGTATATGCTGCTTTTGCTGCTCTAAGGCTTCATACACCTCATGAATACGTTGAAAGCGCTGATCCAAGCTAATAAAAAATGCCTTTTCATGATTTCTAAGCACTTCGGTCTGTCCCTCATAGCGCTGAGAAATATATAGCAGCACGGCCACAATAGGATCATCTGCCGAGAGTTTCAGCCCACAGCTTTGGAACACTTCATTGATAATGTCCTCAGTGTCTTTGCTCATGATGATCCACCGTTATCCATCGACCACCTGTTTCTGGATTACCTACGTATTGAGTTTTTTCCAAAATAGTGAGGCTATTTTCCTCATAGGCCTGACAATAAGTCGGCTTTTTATTGTCAATAACGTAATAGCTCACTTCATAGCAATGGTCTCTATCTGAGCCATCCCCCAAACTACATTCACGTTTTGTTTTTCGAACGCGTAGCCGTTGATTTAAAAACGCCGCATCACAGCGACCCGCACCCTGTGCAATATCATTAATTAATGCCGGCATATTGGCCATATCTGTGCTGCTAGAGGCAGGGCATAGTCCTAAAAATGCTTTACGTGCATTAATTGTTTTACTCCAATTAAACACGCCTTTACGATAGCGTTTAATATCAAAATAATGATGTAATGCGGGGGAACACTCTGAAGGACGTACCGAAGAAGATAAGCATAAAACTGCTTCACATGCTAAGCGCGTCTCCCCTGTTAGTTCTTCTGCTTGCGAATGGTTAAACATAAAAAAAGCCGCCAAGGGCAGCAATATATATTTTTTCATCTCATTTTTATTCATCCTACCCTCCTTCCAGTGCTGTAAAAACACGCTGCTCAGCTAACTGCTCAAACACATCTCGCTGCACCTTTTTTAAGCGTTGCTTAGGCATTAAGGTAAAATCAGAAGACTGCATCACCTCTTGAAACGTCAAATGATTAGCTGTCATCTTTAAGATGTCGCGACCGTAAGTGTCAGGATTGTAATTAGGCAGTTCAATCACACCGGCAATTTGTTCAGCATTGTTTTTAGCAATATTCCACTGTTCAAAACTCTTACCCTGTGTTTCTACTCGACCCCAATAATGGTTAAGCCACACCACGACCTCACATGGGAAATCCGTCAAGACCGTATTTAATCCCGTAAGCGTATCTGGCAAACCTTGGCCTGCTTGTAGTGGTACATGAATGACCACCTGAACGCCTTCCTCTTGTAAAAGCGGCACCACTTCGTTTTCACGCATATAAGACATTAACGGAACAAAAGTACTAGCTCCGTTATCAATCACCGCGATCCCTTCATGCTGCATTACCGTTTCTATCAACGCATCAAAACGACTTGCATCTATATTTTTATGTTCCGTTAAAATATTAATCGGCTGGACCTGTAATAGCTGGTAGCGACTAAAGGTTTGGTTGACTGGATCCGTATCAAAACAAAGTACCTCCGTTTGATAACGCTGCAGATATTGCGTTAATAAGGCCGCAATAAATGACTTACCAACTCCCCCTTTACCCTGCAATACAAAATGTACGGCTCTCATTATTTTTCCTAAAAATTACAAAAAACTCATAAATAATTGAAAATCACTCATGCTCATCATGGGCAAGGTAAAGGCGCGTTGGCTATCTACTGCTTCTCGAAAATTAGAAGCCAAAACAATAATTTCATGTGGACTCATCTCTTTTCTCCTGTGGGTTAAAACAATCGACTTTGGTTAAAAAGCTATTTATTCCACAACTCACTAACCAAAGTTTCCTTGGCGACTAAGGCCAAGGAACTTATCGCAGTCTCATTCCTGCTGTCACACTGCTTACGCTGTTTCGACGTCTGTTTTATTTTTCGCCTATTTCAGCCACCGTTTATCCTCACGGCCACAGTGATCAAAGGCTAACCATCGTCATAGTTAGATATCGACTCGGATATTAATCGGAGCAAGGCGTTACACCTTCGGCTATTTGGTTGTGGCTGCCCGATGGATGCCACTGCATATCGCTTTGCCTATGGAAGACAAAGGGTCTGCTTCACTAGCACGACTGCTAGTTATATCTACACATTGTTAAAGAACATCGCCGCTGATCTAATACGATCAATTGGCGTACATTCATTAAACAACATGTTTAATTAAATATCAACACTATGTTTATAGATAGGCAGCAAAAACTACACACTAAGTTGTTAAATAATGTATCTAAGTCCTATAGGTAATAAAAAAGCCACCTAGAAAAGGTGGCTGAAAATGGAGAGTAAAAAATTTTACATAGTGCTAAAGCGTTTGAAATCCATAGGTAACGCCCTTATGACCTTACCAATAATACGGGTACGCTCTGGCTTTTCATCCCACTTCCAAGACGGATAAGCGGTGTTATCAGAACTCACAACTAAATCTGAAGCAACAAGGGAAATACGTTTACAGACGACTTCCTCACCATGAAGCAATAAGTAAATAGACTCACCTACGTACTCATTTACTAAAACATCAACAAACAATAAATCTTCTGGATTGATAGTAGGCACCATGGAATCATTGACCGCCACAATTATTTTTATGTTGTCATTCTTATTGGTGGAGCCAATGATGCGGCTAGCTACCTCCATAGGCATGCTAATGCTTGAAATAATTTCAGGATAATCACTATTAATAAACCCATCCCCACAGGCTGCAGCGGCATCAAACAAATCGAACTTTGCCTGCTCACCCAGTAAAGCACGCTCAGAAATAAACATGGGGCCTTGGTTTTCCATCACCCAAGTGGCATTGATCCCTTGCTCCATCTGCGCTTTAAGTAAGCCCTCTTTGGAAGGCCCACGACTCTCCCAATTGTGCACAATTTGTTGCGACACATTTAACAAACGCGCCACTCCCACTTGGTCTTGGGAGGAGCTAATTTTTCCTAAGCGGTAGGCAGCGCTATAGAGACGCTGCATCTTTTCATCCATTTTTTTCATACTTCTATTTTTCCACTAAAGGACAACAGCATGTTAAACGTATTGTTGACTTAATTATAAACACCATGTTTAATGGGTTTATGTAAACCACTACTCTCACGACTATGAAAAAAGCAGAAGCTCTTATCAATGAATTAGGCGGCCCATCACGAGTTGCCAGAAAACTAGGGATTTATCCTACAGGTGTAGCTCGAGTCTCTAATTGGAAAAAGCGAGGCATACCCGCTCACGTGTACCTACAGTATCCCCATATTTTTAAAAAGTACCCTGCTTACGAAGTATGCAGTGATGTGAATAAAAAAGGTAGGTTATGAGTACTATTATCATGAATTACTGCTGGCCATTGCAAGGAATGACTGTCACGCAGAAAGCCGTATTGATCTCATTAGCCGATAATGCTAACGATGACGGCGTGTGCTGGCCATCAGTGGAAAAGATTGCACAGCGCACTTGTCTATCTGTGCGTGCGGTACGTAATGCCATTAAATGGCTAGAAGAAAACCAGTTATTACAAAAAACAGAGCGCTATGGCCGCTCCAATATTTACACCATTACCCCGGCATATTATGCACCCCTGCAGGAAGTGCAGCCCTGCACCTTAAGACCTCAACCCCGGCATTTGGAGCACCCCACCCCGGCACCAGATGCAGTGGGGTCTGCAGATGCTGCACCCAGAACCATAAAGAACCACCAAAGAACCGTAAGGGAACCATCAACTACGCAGAAGGTGGATCTCCCCGACTGGCTGCCTGAAGAATCCTGGCAACGTTGGGATCGTTTCAGAAAGCGCGTCAGCGGTAAGGCATGGACTACAGATGCAAAACAGCTATCCATAGAAACGTTAAATGATCTTTTGCAAAACGGCAGTGATCCAACCGCATGCATCAAACAAAGCATAGAACGCGGCTGGACGGGTCTGTTTCCCATCAAAAGCTTTAACAATAACAAAACTAACATCAAACAAAATCCGTCGTTAAACCGCCAAGAAGCCCTTGAAGCCCATAACCAACAAGTGGCAATGGAATGGATCAAAAAAATGCAGGAGGCTGAACAATGAACCCAAATCAAACCCAAGTGTTTTCTGAATTGATTACGGCCGTCCACGCCTTTTACCGCCGCGATATTAGTGAGTACGCCGTACAAATCTGGTGGAACGCCATGCGCCCGTATGATTTTGAAGCGGTAAAGCACGCCATCAACCGGCACTGCGTAAACCCTGACAACGGCCAATTCTGCCCTATGCCTGCCGACATCGTAAAGCTTTTGCAAGGCTCTACCCGCGACAGCGCCCTACTGGCCTGGTCCAAGGTGGATAAAGCCTTACGACACATCGGCACCTACCGCAGCGTCGCCTTTGATGACCCGATTATTCATCTGGTACTACAAGACATGGGCGGCTGGATCGCCTTAGGTAATAAAACCGAAAAGGACTGGCCTTTTGTGGCAAAGGAGTTTGAGAATAGGTATAGGGGGTATAAACAGCGAGAAGACGTTGAGGCTCCGAAATGGCTAACTGGCATTGCAGAATGTGAGAATAGTGTGAATGGGTTTGAGGAAGAGGAGGTGGTGCTGATTGGGGATGAGAGGGAGGCTAGGAAGGTTGTTAGTGCAAAGCTAAATAGTAAGAACTCTGAGTGCTTAATGTAGTGAAAAAATGGACTCAGGCGCTGAGAGCATAAATCAATATACGGTAACAAGCATTATGGGGTGCTAATCTAAGTTTGGAAAAC
The DNA here is from genome assembly GCF_057475285.1 of Paenalcaligenes sp. DL 309. NCBI lineage: Bacteria > Pseudomonadati > Pseudomonadota > Betaproteobacteria > Burkholderiales > Alcaligenaceae > Paenalcaligenes > Paenalcaligenes sp. DL 309. Next base: position 19,458 of record NZ_JBYBKW010000005.1, on the reverse strand, counting down.
AGCATCTTCCAACTACAATAATAAGTTAACTATCCACCATTCACAAATAATTATAATGACCACCTTCCGCTATAACTCCGATCTCACCAGCGGCTCGCTACAAACCAGAGAGTGCCGCATTATTGCTGGTTTGCTGCTCCAAGAGCTTGATGAGGTAGCATGGGATAAAGCCATGTATGAGGAAAATGTGCTTCAGAAACGCACACAGTCTACGGTGAGGCGTATTTCTTCAGCGCTTAGAAAGCGCTTAGCGCATCTAAGTCCTGGCTTTTGGAAAGCATTACGAGATGGGGATGATGAGTTAGCGACGCAAGTGGCTTTTTCTGCTGCGCTTGCTCATAACCTATTACTGGTAGAGTTTGTGGAAACAGTGATTAAGGATGCTTTTATAACGCATGCGGAACAAATCGCCGCTTGGCAGTGGCACGACTTTTTAGACGATCGTGCGCAGCGTGATCCCAACTTATTAACGCTCAGTGAGCAAACACGAGAAAAAATGCGGTCTACTGCCTTTCGTATGTTGGCCGAAGTGGGACTATTAGAAAGTACGCGTTCACTGGTATTGCGCCCTATTAAGGTAAGGCCTGAGCTACGTAAACTCGCTGAGCAGCAAGGGCTAGAGCGATTAATTAACTGTATTAATGTAGCAAGGGATTAGTGTTATGAATGACGTTTTAAATCAGCGTTTAAATCAAATACCAGAAAAGATAACCAGCGAAACCTTTCTGCAAAGTAAGGGCTTGGGTAATGAACTGGGTTTTTGGGTTTTTGACTATGCGCCAGAGGATGAACTACAAATAAGGGAGTACATTCATTTTCTAGAGAACACTTTTGATAAAAAGCACGCCAAAATCAAAATAAAAACAATAAATCTGCTACAAGTAACAAAAGACTACTTAGATACACGAGGTTTTACGGATAAAGCCATCAAGATACAGCAGCAAAAAGGCGATGCTAGTTTATTAAAAGCCCTCAGAGGCCCTTTAAACCTAGCTCGTTTTGGGCCTTACCTAGTGGAGAGCACTCAGGCCTTAGAGCAGGATATTGTAATTTTATACGGCGTAGGCTCTGTGTGGCCCTTATTACGCGCCCATGATTTATTAAACAACCTGCATGCTGTGCTAGATAAAACGCCTTTAATTCTGTTTTATCCCGGTTATTATTCAGGCCAAAACTTACGCTTATTTAATAAGCTACCAAGCAATAATTACTATCGTGCCTTCAAGCTAGTACCCTAATTATTATTTATTAAAAAATCACTGTAATGACTATTCAACATATTTTCTCCAAACCCTTAGAACGCCCAATCAATGGCGTGGTTAAAGCAGATCAAGCGGATGATGCTACGGTATATCAGGAGCTTGATGAGTATGTCATCACCAAAGAGCTAGAGCGTCATTTCCGTGATTTTTTTAATGCCTATAAAACCGCCCATAATGACCCCTCTTTAGCGAATCGTATGGGGGTCTGGATTAGTGGGTTTTTTGGTTCTGGAAAATCTCATTTCCTTAAAGTGCTCTCTTATCTACTAGGGAATATTGAAGCGCGGGATGCCAGTGGTAGCACAAAACAAGCTATCGATTTCTTTGATGCCAATAAAGTTGAGGACCCCATTACTAGAGCTGATATTACACAAGCAGCGCAATATACTACTGATGTTATTCTTTTTAATATTGACAGCAAAGCCAGCAGTAATGATGATGGCAACCCCATCTTAAATGTATTTTTACGAGTATTTAATGAGCACTTAGGCTTTAGTGGTGATAGCCCGCATATTGCCCACATGGAGCGTTATCTAAACCAACGTGGGATTTATCAAGCTTTTAAAGAGGCATTTAAAGAAAGCAGTGGCTCATCGTGGGAAGAGGAGCGAGATGCGCCCCACTTCTATCAAGATGATATTGAAGCTGCGCTTTCTAAAGCCTTAGACATCTCACTGGACGCAGCAAATAAATGGTTTGAAAATGCCGAAGAAGATTTTTCTGTTTCTGTAGAGAATTTTTGTAAATGGGTAAAAGAGCATCTAGACTCAAAACCGGCTAATCACCGCGTTTTATTTTTGGTGGACGAGGTTGGGCAATTTATTGGGCAAGACAGTAAACTCATGCTCAACATTCAAACCATCACAGAAAACTTAGGCACCATCTGTAATGGTAGAGCCTGGATTATTGTAACCTCTCAAGCCGATATGGATGCAGTGATTGGGGATTTGTCTGCCAGTAAAGCCAATGATTTCTCTAAAATTACGGGGCGCTTTACCACTAGACTTTCATTGTCTAGCTCAAACACCGATGAGGTCATTCAAAAACGCTTATTACGTAAAACTGATGCCGCTGAAGAGCAGTTAAAAATTATTTGGCAAGAAAAAGGCGATATCTTACGTAATCAAATTAACTTTGATAAGTCTGGTCCTACGCTTAAAAACTATGACGAAGTAGATACTTTTGTCGCCCACTACCCGTTCATCCCTTATCAGTTTCAATTAGTACAAAAAGTCTTTGAACAGGTGCGTAAAGTGGGGGCTTCTGGTGCCCATCTGGCCTATGGAGAGCGTTCCATGTTAGATGCTTTCCAAATGGCTGCCTTATCTATAAAAGATAAGCCCGTAGGTGCGCTTATCCCTATGCATAGTTTTTACAGTGCTATTGAGGGGTTTTTAGATACCACCGTTAAACGTACCATTGATCAAGCACGTGAAAACACCAGCTTAGAAGCCATTGATGTACGCATTTTACGTACCTTATTTATGATTCGCTATGTGGATCTGATCAAAGGCACACTAGATAACTTAGTTACCCTCAGTTTGACGGAAATAGACCAAGACAAGCTCGCCTTACGCCAGAAAATTGAAGCCAGCTTACTGCGCTTAGAGAAAGAAAGCTTAATTATTCGTAACGGCGAAGAGTACTTATTTCTTACCAACGAAGAGCGTGATATTAGTCGTCAAATTAAAGCGGTAGACATTACAAGTTCAGAAGAAAACCGCGCCCTGTCGGATTTGCTCTTTAAAGACGTACTCAAAGACAAAAATAAATACCGTTACCCAGAAAACAAGACTGACTACAGCATTGGGCGCTTTTTAGATGGTCATACCGTAGATGGCCGCCATGAGCATGCCTTAAAGGTTGAGTTTATTAGCCCCTTAGATCCTGATTATGAGGCGTACACTGAGGCCGCTTGCATCAACAAAAGTAGTGAAGCACAGGGTTCTGCGTTATTTAAGCTGCCTGATAATAGCGATTTTTATACTGAGTTACGCACGTGGTTACGTACAAACCGCTTTATTCGTCTTAACGATGACACCAGCCAAGTAGAGCTAAGCCGTATCTTGGCAGATAGGGGCCGTGAAAACTTAGAGCGTAAAAAGCGCTTAAACTTTCTTTTAGAAGAAATGGTAGAGCAAGCTAACAGCTATGCACTGGGGCAAATACTGCATCATAAATCAACGAATATCAATATGCAGTTCGATGAGGCTTGTAGATACATTTTAGAAAACACCTACACCAAGCTGAACTACTTGCAGGTACTTCAAGACAACCCCGATTTAGAGCTGCGCGCCTTGCTGCAAAGCGATGATATAGCTCAGGCAGGCTTAGAGTTAGATGGTGAAGAAGGAAATGCCGCTGCATTGAGAGAAATGGATGAGTTTATTAAGCTACGCACTACGGGTGATGCTCGTCTAGCGGTTACTGAACTCATTGATCGATTCAGTCAGCGCCCGTATGGCTGGCCTGATGGGGAAATCCTTTTATTAATCACTCGCCTAGCCGTAGCAGATCGCATTGTGTTCCATGCTCATGGTAGTCCGGTAAGTATGCCACTAGCCGAAGCGTATGAGCCATTAACAAACAGCCGTAAGCGCCGTGAGCTCATTATTCAAAGAAAGCGTCAAACTGATGAACAGTTGCTAAAGCAGGCACGTGAGTTGTCGCGTGAGCTATTTAGTCAGCTGGGACCACAAAATGAAAAAGACCTCTTTGAGTTTTACAAAACCAACTTTCAGGTTTGGCTTAACAACCTAGAAAGATACCTAAATCAAATGGCGGTAAGCCACTTTCCAGGTAAAGAGCTGGCTGAACCAGCTAAAAAGCAATTACAGCGTCTACTAGCCCTCCCCTCCAGTGTGGATTTCTTTACGGCGCTAGTTGATAACAAAGCGGATTATTTAGACCTTGAAGAAGATTACCGAGATCTACATGAGTTTTTTGAGAACCAGCAGCCCATATGGAATGCACTCTTAGATGCGCTACGCGCATTTACCATCAATAAGGTGGCCTTAGTGAAGGTGGAGTCCGCAAAGAAAGCGTTAACTGAGTTAGAGCATATTGCTGCTCTTCCTACTCCCTACAGCGTATTGCATACCACGCCGCAGCTGATTGAAACGGTACAAGCGGTTCAGCAAAATTTGATACAAGAGAAACGTGAGCATGCTCTCACACGCCTAGAACAGAAAACAGCCCAGCTTAACTATGAAATTAGCAATACGGGCTTAAGCTCGGCAGATATCAGTAATCAAGTACTAAGGCCCTTACACGAGCTTAAAGAGCAGATTGCTAACGAAAGCAGTATTGCGCAAATCTATCTGGCCCAAACGCAGACGGCAGATGATTTGCTGCACAACAGCTTAGAGCTATTAAGAACGTATGCCGAAGCTGAGCTAGAGAGACAACAACAACGAGAAGCGACAGCTGCAGCCGCTACTACAGCAACTACAACCTCCGCTCCAAGCCCTACAAACTCCGGCCCAGCCGCCGCTGAAAGCCCTGTCACAAAACCAACTGTTATCGCCCCAAAGCCTGTGTTCCAAGTGTCTTCTGTAGACGTATTTAGTGCGCTCAGACAAGGTATGTATATAGAGACCACGGAAGAAATGGATCAGTTTATTGACGCGCTCAAGGCAAAACTGAAATCGGCAATTGAAGACGGTAAACGAGTGCAAATTCGCTAAGCCAGCGGTAAGGATGACTTATGAATACGAACAACATTAAAAACTATGCACCCAAGGCGCGCGAGGCGTTTATTGAAGCCATGCATAAACAAGCGGCACGTTACGGGATTGATGCTAAGACTACACTGCCTCTTGAGGTGAAAGGTGATGTAGCACTTATAGGTGATCAAGTTTTCCCCGCAACCATTAAAAGTAAACGCGATGCGTTAGCATTACAAGTGGAGCAACAGGGCTTTGATCAAACCATGGAGCTTGCCGCTTATAGTTGGTTTAACCGTTTCTGTGCTTTACGCTATATGGAGTTAAAAGATTTCTTAGATCATGGCCGTAGAGTGCTTAGCCATCTAGATCAAACTCATCGTATTGAGCTGATTGATGATTGCTTATCCATTGATTTACCCGGTTTAGATCCACAACAGCTACACGATTTAAAGCTAGATGGCACCAAAGATGAAGAGCTTTATCATTTACTGATTCTGGCTCAATGCCGTGCCTTGGCTCCCGCTATTCCTTTTTTTGAGGTAGCACCTGAGCAAGAGCTGTTGCTACCAAACAATCTCACCAAAACCGATTCCTTAATCAAAACTTTAGTGACGGAAATCCCTGAAGAAGACTGGGATCAGGTGGAGATAATGGGCTGGCTGTATCAGTTTTATATCTCTGAGAAAAAAGATGCGGTCATTGGTAAGGTAGTTAAAAGCGAAGACATCCCCGCCGCCACTCAGCTGTTTACGCCTAATTGGATTGTGCAATACCTAGTCCAAAACTCCTTAGGTCGCCAGTGGCTACAAACCTACCCTGACTCCTCTTTAAAAGAACTCATGCCTTATTACATTGAGGCCGGTACGCAAGCACCAGAGGTTGAGGCTGAACTACAAGCCACCATTCCAGAGAGCTTAGATCCTTTATCCATTAAGGTGCTGGATCCAGCCGCAGGCTCAGGCCATATTTTGATCGAAGCTTACAACATTTTAAAGCGTATTTACGAAGAAAGAGGCTTTCGCAGCCGCGATATCCCACAGCTTATTTTAGAAAACAATTTGTTTGGTTTGGATATTGATGATAGAGCCGGTCAGTTGGCGAGTTTTAGTCTTTTAATGATGGCCCGCCAAGATGACCGCCGCCTCTTCACTCGTCTCGCCCAAAACCCGTTGTCGTTAAATGTGATTGCCCTTCAAGACAGTCAACACCTAGACCTCCCTCGCTTATGGCAAGACCTTAACTTAGATCAGAAAGCCGATACTAGTATTTCTTATGGCCTTTTTGAAGAGTCTTCTGCCACTTTCAGCACACCGACTGATACCCGTTATGCCTTATTGGCTAGCAATATAGAGCGCTTTGAAAAGGCAAAAACCTTTGGCTCTTTAATTGATGTGCCTCATGAGGAAGAGGCTGAGCTTAAGGAGTTGTTGGATACGTTACGGGGACTTGTTGATACGGGCGATACCGTACAAGTACCTGCCGCTAAGCGTTTGCTGCCACTGGTGCATCAGGCATGGATATTGGCGCAGAGGTATGATGCAGTGGTGGCAAATCCACCGTATATGGGGAGTAAGGGAATGAACAAAGAACTGAAAGACTTTGTGAGTAAAGCTTACCCCGATAGCAAATCAGATTTATTTGCGGTTTTTATTGAAAAAGGATTTAAGTTACTAAAAGACTATGGCTTTCATGGCATGGTCACGATGCAAAGTTGGATGTTTTTATCTTCCTATGAAAAATTAAGACTAAAGATTCTTAGGAACTCATCTATTGAGTGCTTGGCACATATGGCTAACATGGTCATGGGTATAGCATTTGGTACAGCAGCTACTGTTTGTAAAAAAGCGGGTAACCCTGCAACTCGCGGAGCCTATTTTTACGTTGAGTATGAAGATTTAGATGAGAAAAACAAACCCAAGCAATTTCCTCCTTTGAATGAAAGGAATCTTAAAGCTGCGAATGTTGTGGTAAATAAATGAATGACCAAAACTACTATGCAGACCTAAGAGAGTTTAAGTCTCTTTTGGAAAAGAGAGGGGTTTCTGAGATTACGGGGTTTTTAGGTGAATATATTAGAAAGTCTCCTGGCAGTATAAATCCCGAGAGAAGCTCAATATTGAAAGGATTGCAGGAGGTTTACTCAGACTTTGACTCTGAGAACCTTTGCGATTGGTTTGATAGGACTATTAAAGCCCTAGTAAATGAGGACTTTGACACTCACGAGCTTGAAGGGAGCAAACTGCTTGAAAAAGAAGGTGATAAAAAGTCACTATTGGCTGAGCTTGAAGCCTATGGACAGCTAAAAAGCCTATTTGGTACTACATCCTCACCCATTCAAGTAAGAAAAAATGCAAAAACACCCGACTTTAGTGTAAATAATGAAATTTTCATTGAAGTATATTGCCCTGATGAATCTCACCCTGAAGCGGATAAGGTTAGTGCAGCACTTAACGATCAGGAAAGTATAGTAAGACTAAAACTTGCACTACCTGTTACCGGCTCTAAAAAAAACGCTATCTCTTATCCTACTAATCAAGTGATAGCCAGAGTCTTAAATAATAAGCGAGAGCACAATCAATTTAAAAAAGGTAAGAAAAACATTTTATGGCTAGACCTTAAATATAAGTTGGGACTTAAGGCGGATGACTGTCTACCCATAAGATCCTTAATAGCTAAAGGGCATACATTTGTAGGATGTTTTGGGGTTTGGCATGCTTTTTACGGGGATGTTGGTACCAGCTTTATACCCCATGAAAGATTTGTGATTAAATATGAAACTGGACGTGAGTCTAATAACTATTATGAGCAGCATAAGTACACAGGTTTATTTCGCGATCGTGATGATATCTCAGCTGCCATCGTATCTTGTGTAGACGGTAATTTAATATTCTTGAATCCTTGGTGTACTACTGATGATTGAAAAAGTTATTTTAGGGCCAGAAAGTTAATGCGTTTCATGCTTTCATCTACCGCCACCCCACCTCCCCCACCTCCAGCTATAAACCCGTCCCTGATGGTTTTCACGATGATATGGATGCAGGGCGTATTGTTTTACCTAAAGGATGAAGATTATGAGTGAGAATGTGTCTGTTGATATGAGTCAGCATTTTTATCGTGCGTCAGCTGCGGATTTTATGAAAATACCGGGGAATCCGATAGCGTATTGGGCTACTAATCAGCAAATTAAAATATTTAAATCTTATCCTCTGTTGAGTTCTATAGCTAATGTTGCTGAGGGAAGCACCACTGGAGATGTAAATAAATTTCTCAAAATGTGGTTTGAAATACCATTTTCTAAAATAGGTTTTAAATTTGAAGATAAAGAAAAAGCAAAAAAATCCGAAAAAAAATGGTTTCCATATAATAAAGGAGGAGAGTTTAAGAAATGGTATGGAAACAATACATTTTTAATAAATTGGGAAGAAGACGGATTTGAGATTAAAAATTATAAAGGATCATTTGTACGAGGAGAAAAATTTTATTTTAAACCCGGTATTACTTGGTCTAAAGTTAGTAGTGGTGCTTTAAGTTTTAGAGTTTTTGAGAATGGCTATCTTTTTGATACTGGTGGTCTTTGTATTTTTTCTAAAAATATAGACTACCTATGTTCTATCTTAAACTCAAAGGTAGCTTTAGGAATAATGGAGCTACTAGCACCGACCTTAAATTTTACTGTGGGCACAGTATCAAGCATTCCAATAATTAAAAATATTCAGTCACACATAATACCACTTAAAAGTATAGCCAAAAATGACTGGGATTCTTACGAAATCTCATGGGATTTTTCGTCTTTGCCTTTAATGGCCAAAGACACCAAACAACCCGCCCTCAGCACCTCCTACAAAACCCTCCGCGCTAACTGGCTTGCTTCCACCCTAGAAATGCAACGCCTAGAAGAAGAGAACAACCGTATCTTCATTGACGCCTACGGCCTACAGGATGAGCTAACTCCCGACGTACCCCTAAACGAAATCACCCTCACCTGTAACCCCCACTACCGTTACCGTGGCGACCTAACAGAGCAAGAGCGTGAAGATCGGCTGCAAAGTGACACCATCGCTGAACTCATCAGTTATGCCATTGGCTGCATGATGGGCCGTTATTCTTTAGACCGAGATGGCTTGGTGTATGCGAATGAAAATAATGATGGCTTTGCGGAGCTGGTAGCGGAAGGGGCTTATAAGAGTTTTGCTGCGGATGGTGATGGTATCTTGGCGTTGACGGCAGAGGAATGGTTTGAGGAAGATATTGCGAATCGATTTAATGAGTTTTTAGCGCAAGTCTGGGGAGAAGAGAGCCTGCAGCAAAACATCGACTTCGTAGCACAAAGCCTGTGCTTATATGCACTAAAAGCCCGTAGTGGCGAAACCGCTATGGAAGTCATTCGCCGTTATTTAAGCACGCAATTTTTCAAAGACCACATGAGCATGTACAAAAGACGACCTATTTATTGGTTGTTTAGCTCCGGTAGACACAAAGCCTTTGAATGCTTAGTGTATTTGCACCGCTATAACGAAAGCACCCTCGCCCGTATGCGTACCGAGTACGTCATTCCCCACACCGCTAGACTCAGTGCCTATGCCACCCGCTTAGCTGCACGTATTGAGGCAGCCGATAGTACGGCAGAGCGTAACCGCTTAAACCGAGAACAAAAGAAAATCCACGACCAACAGGCCGAACTCGCCGCCTTTGACGAACAACTACGCCACGCCGCTGACCAACGCATCCAGCTAGACTTAGACGATGGCGTTAAGGTGAACTATGGGAAATTTGGGGATTTGTTGGCTGAACGTAGAGCCATTGCTGGGAAATAATACATTTAACTTATAAGAACCATGAACACCAAACAACTCTCTTCTAGTCTTCAAACCGCCTTTGATAAGCAACGCCTCGTTTTTTGGTATGACGCTGAAAGAAGCTTTATCCATGAATTAGCTGAACTGCAATTAAGCGATGTCACCATTTTAAACATGGAGGGAGAGTCTACGTTTGGTATTAAGTTGATGCTGGAATTAGAGGACACAAAAAACAAATACCTACTCTACTTCCCTTTTGCCGAACCCGAGCCTGAAGACGACTGGTTGCTTGATATTAAGCTGTATTCCCGCGTTTTCTACGCAGACCGTATCTCTATTGTCTTTAACGACTTAGGCCTAAAGCAGCTCAGTCTACGTGAGCACTTGCGTCAACGGGAAACTTTTCTTGCAAATAAAGCACGCATAGAAGGCGTTAAACGATTGATCACAGCAGAAGCCACAGCCACAGAGTTAGATATGGCCATGATTGCCGTCAGTATTGGAAGTGGGCAGACCGATATTGTAAGTATTATTTGTGAGCTCGCTAAACACCTGATTGAAGACAGCACGGGCTTAGAAGAGAATCCAAAAGTGATTACGGATTTAGAAAAGTACCAGCTCATTACTCCCTTATTGCACGCCTTACAGGGTGAGATTGGCTATCAAGCAAGCCGTGAAGAGCTAGAAGGAGAAACCGCCTTCCAGCTAGGTAACTTTTTTATCCGTTTACTCACTACTGGCTTTTGTGAAAGTGTGGGTGAGGTTCCCTCGTGGGCTAAATCATTAGTGCTGTCTTCACTCAATGCCCGTGCAACCGCCCGGGCGCTGTTATCTCAGTGGCGTTATCGCTTTAATGACCATCTTATTTATGATGAGCTTGCCAAGCGCGTTGCTAGCGCCTTACGCATCTCAGAGCGATTAGCGGATTACCCCATAGAGACCTTAGTGGAAGTGGCCACCTTTGAAGAGGTTGAACGCTATTTAGTGGTAGATCTAGCACAAGCCATCCCTAAAGTACCGCCGCAAGAGCTCCACTTATTTCAACAACTAATTGCGAAGCGCTTAGATGGATTCTGGGCGTCTAGGCACATTGATTGCTCTTCTAGGCGTAAATATCGGGCGGTCTATACCGCACTTAATGCGGCTATCAAGTTATTTACCTTACGCCAACAATATGACGAGGGCTTTAACTACCCAGATTTAAGTGCTTTGTATCATGCGTATACGGCTGAATTGTATGCGTTTGATTTTACGTATAGGCACTACATTGCCGCCTCTAAAATGGCAACGGTAGATTTACTTAAACCCTTGGACGAAGCGGTTGAAGACTGCTACTCCTATTGGTACCTAGATCAGCTCTCCCGAGATTGGGGTAAACACATAGAGCATGAAAACAGCATGGATAACTGGGCTATTGCACGTATTCCTAAGCAGCAAGACTTTTACAAAACATGGGTTAAGCCGCTATTAGAGCAAAGCAGCAATAGACGGGTGGTGGTGATAATCAGTGATGCCTTCCGTTATGAGGCAGCGGTAGAGCTTATAGATCGTATTAATGAAAAACGCTATAACGAGGCTACACTTGCCAGCCAATTAGGCGTACTACCTAGCTACACCAGCTTAGGCATGGCCTCTTTACTGCCCCACGATTCATTAACCTATACACCTGAAGGACGTGACACCTTATATGTGGATGGGCAATCCACAGCGGGCACAGAGCAACGCAATAAAATACTCGCTAATTATCAGGGTATTGCTATTACGGCAGAGCAGCTTAAGTCTTGGTCTAAAAGTGAGGGGCAGCAGCACTTCAAAAATCAACGCGTAGTCTATGTGTATCATAATATTATTGATGATCGCAGCGATAAAGGCGGAGCCTCTGAGCTAGATACCTTTGCTCATGTGGAGTCTGCTATCCAAGAGCTAGCTGAACTCACGCGTAAAATCACTATGGACCTCAATACCGCTACTGTTCTTATTACCGCAGACCATGGCTTTTTATTCCAGCACAGCGCCTTAGAGGACACAGATCGCACTAGCCTAGCGAATAAACCTGCTAATACGTTTAAGCATAAAAAACGCTATGCCTTGGGCTATGATCTGCCTACCTCCACCGAAGTCTGGCAAGGTTCGACAAAAAATACGGCAGACACAGAATCAGACACGCAATTTTGGATACCCAAGGGCGCTAATCGCTTTCACTTCGTAGGTGGTGCACGCTTTGTACACGGTGGAGCTATGCCGCAAGAAGTGGTCGTACCCGTTATTACGGTTAATACCAAAAGAGGTAAGGCTGCCCAAGAGCGTACAAAGCAAAAAGTAGGGGTTATCTCACCCCGCTCAACGATTAAAATGACCAGCAATATGCACCGCTTTGAACTCATGCAAACCGATGCCGTAGGAGATAACTATCTACCTATCACCATACGAGCGGCCCTTTATGAGGCCGATCAACCCATTTCCAGCGAAGAAACCATCACCTTTGATAGTGAGTCGGATCAGATGAGTGAGCGCCATCAGTCTGTGCTGTTGTCTTTACTTGGCAGTAATTTCGATCGTAAAAAAGATTACTTTTTAATCCTGCATGATAAAGACAGCAATATAGAACTAGAGCGCTATAAAGTGACGATTGATTTAGCATTTACCGATGATTTTTTCTAAAGGCTAACCAGCATGGACACCCCTATTGATACGGATTTAGATCAGTTGCTCAATACGCACTTCGCGGGCCGAGTGGTGCGCAAAGACCTCACGCAGATGATCAAAGAAGGCGCGAATGTGCCTGTCTATGTATTGGAGTACCTCTTAGGCATGTATTGTGCCTCTGATGATGAGGAAATCATTGCAAAAGGCATTCAGAATGTAAAAACCATTTTGGCCGAAAACTACGTGCGCCCCGATGAAGCGGAAAAAATAAAATCCCTCACACGAGAACGTGGCAGTTATCGCATTATTGATCGCGTGACGGTACGCCTAAATGAACGTAAGGATCGCTACGAAGCCACCTTCAGTAACTTAGGCATTAAAGATGCGGAAATCTCACCCAATTTAGTTAAAGAGTTTGAAAAGCTACTGGTAGGTGGAATCTGGGTGATTGCAACCTTAAACTACTTTCACGAAGAGGGGCAATCCAACTCCCCGTTTGCTGTATCCACCTTAAAGCCCATTCAAATGCCGCACATGAACATGCAAGAGCTATTTGATGGGCGTGCCGCCTTCACAACCGAACAATGGCGTGAAGCTCTGATTCGCTCTATAGGCATGGAGCCCTCTACCCTTGAGGAGTCTGTGCAATGGCATCTGCTAGCACGAATGATCCCTTTTGTAGAAAACAACTATAACGTCTGTGAATTAGGGCCGCGTGGCACCGGGAAAAGCCATATCTATAAAGAGTGCTCACCCAACAGTATGCTGGTGTCAGGCGGCCAAACCACTGTTGCCAACCTGTTTTACAACATGAGCTCACGACGTATTGGTTTAGTTGGCCTTTGGGATATTGTGGCGTTTGATGAGGTGGCTGGTATTAACTTTAAAGACAAAGACGGCATCCAAATCATGAAAGACTATATGGCCTCTGGCTCTTTTGGGCGCGGCAGAGAGCAAATGGAAGCCTCCGCCTCTATGGTTTTTATCGGCAATATCAATCAAAGCGTTGAGTCTTTAGTGAAAACCAGCCATTTGCTTGCGCCCTTCCCTGAGCAAATGATTGATGCAGCTTTCTTTGATCGCTTTCATGCGTATATTCCTGGCTGGGAAATCCCAAAGATGCGTCCTGAGTTTTTCACGAAAAACTACGGTCTTATTGTGGATTATTTAGCGGAGTTCTTTCGTGAAATGCGCAAACGCAGCTTTGCCGATGCCATTGATAAGTACTTTAAACTAGGAAACAATTTAAACCAACGGGACGTAATTGCCGTGCGCAAGACGGTATCTGGTTTATTAAAATTACTGCATCCTCATGGTGTTTTTACTAAAGAAGATGTTCGACTCTGCTTAGAATATGCCCTCCAAGTCCGACGCCGCGTGAAAGAGCAATTGAAAAAAATCGGCGGCATGGAGTTTTATGATGTTCACTTTAGCTACATAGAAAACGACTCGCTTGAGGAACACTTTGTCACGGTGCTGGAGCAAGGTAGTGGCAAACTCATCCCTGAAGGTCAGGGTAAGCCCGGCGTAGTCCATACGATAGGCCTCAGCAATAAAGGCATGCCTGGGCTTTATAGGCTAGAGTTACAAGTCACAAAAGGATCAGGGAAGCTTGTGACTTCTGGGCTATGGAACTCCAGCCAAGCGAAAGAACAAGTCAAAATCGCCTTCGATTATTTCAAAGCCAACGCCAGCCGCATCAGCGCATCCGCTAAAGTGCTAGACCACGACTTTCACCTGCATGTAGTAGAACTACAAAACACGGGTCCGCTTACCCACATGGCATTAGCAAGTTTAGTCACCTTTGCCTCTGGCTTAATGAATAGACCTGTACAAAGCCAGATGGTGATTTTAGGTGATATGAGTTTAGGTGGCAGCATCAATCCAGTGGAAAGTATTGCAGAATGCTTACAAGTCACTTTTGACGCTGGCGGAAAGCGCATCGCCCTACCCATGAGCAGCGCTAAAGATATTCCTAGCATCCCACCAGAACTATTTACTAAATTTCAAACCAGCTTTTACGCCGATCCTATTGATGCGGTGTTTAAGGCGTTGGGGTTTGAGGGGTGAACGTAGTCATCAAGAACATTTATGAGAATTATTACTCTCAGATTAAATCATCAATTTTAGTAATGGGATCAGCCCAAACTGGCGAATTAAAACCTTTAAACCCTTCCCTCTCTTTCTCAATAGACTTTGCCTGTCTAGTTTTATTGACCGGAGTCGCACCTACTCTTCTTTTGATAAATCCATGTAAGGTTGATTTTGCTACTTGAACCTCATTCAACGCTAAGAATTCTATAACCTGGTCCAGTGAATAGCCTTCGTCATATAACGCTAAAATCTCATCACGAAATGGATCTAACTTAGAGCCTCTTATTGGTTTTACTTGGGCTCGAAATTGATCAATGGTTACCTTATCCATCGCTTTCCTCTCCTTTCGTGATAATTCTTTCCTATTCTAGAGCATTCGCTCATATTCGTACATGTTCGTATATATTCGGACTTGATCGAATAAATTCTATAAAATCCGAGAAATTCGTTATATCAATGAATAAAGGACGTAAAAGCTAAAATGCAGGATAGGCTAACGCCGGGGAAAGTGGACTCATGTAAGTCAAAAAAACTTTTTACAAACTTATAAACCACTCACTATCTACCGTCACCTCTTCAACCATTTCCGTTTTACACCAAACGGGAACTCTAGACGAACAAAATAGTTGGGTACTGAAGTCACTAATGAAGAAGAACCGAATCTCAACATAAAATTAAGCGTCGACGATTACGGAAGCTGACTGTGCATCAAGGTAGCTCCACTTGTTATTAAGAACAAGTACGAAAATCTCAACCGGACCTACCAAAATCGACAGAGGACACGGCGTAAAGTACTCTTGACACACTAGGAATAGAACACAATTTATGTTGGGTTGCGAGCTTTGTTTACCTTGTAACCCAACTACTTGGCAAGGCACATAAGTGAACACAAGTAAATATTTGTTATAATTTAATTTTAAACATGCCACATATTAATTTTCCTTAAAACTTGTATGAGTAACCAGGCAACTTCGGAAGTAAAGGAATCATCTGATCCTACACCTCTAATTGAGTTTCTAGAAGGTGTTTCCCCCGGTAGTATAACTAGTGTATCGGAGCTAGGAACTCCCTATTATTATAACGGAGGGGCTCTTGCTGGATATAAGTTTAGCGCTCCTGACCTTCTACTTCATTGTCCCAACGACTCATGTAATGGAATGCGTTATTTTAGAGTATCTAATAGGGATCAGGCAGTAATTCCTCAAGACTCCTGGCACTTCTTTTACTCAACCTACAAATGTTCGAACTGCAGAGAATCAGAGAAAACATTTTCCCTCGCTGCTCAACGAAACAAAGGGGAGGATTCAGGACAATGCTACAAGTTTGGTGAGTTGCCGGGATACGGGCCACCAACATCAGCACGTTTGACTAAGCTGATTGGTCCTGACCGAGAGCTATTTTTGAAAGGAAGACGTTGTGAAAACCAAGGCCTTGGTATAGGAGCTTTTGTTTACTATCGTCGGGTCGTCGAAGGGCAAAAAAATAGAATTCTCGACGAGGTTATAAAAGTTTCACGCAAGCTGGGAGCCCCTGATGATGCCATTGCTAAATTGGAGACTGCCAAAGCTGAGTCGCGCTTTAGCCAGGCTCTCAGCGACGTCAAAAATGCTGTGCCTCAAACCTTGCTAATTAATGGGCATAACCCGCTCTTATTGTTACATTCAGCATTGAGTGATGGGCTTCATGATCGTACCGATGAACACTGTTTAGAGGTGGCTTCGAGCATCCGAGTCGTTTTGGGTGAATTAGCGGAGCGTCTAGCACAAGCACTTAAAGATGAGGCTGAACTCACTAGAGCCCTTGCCAACCTAATGCGGTCTAGTAAAAGATAATACGTTATTTGCAGTAATTCTCTAGTTAGGGATAGAGTGTGCCGCATCAAGTGATTAGCATGCTGCTTAAAGATTGAGGCCCTAGCGATCTCTAATCTAAAGCAAGCCATTTTAAAATCCCCCCATATTCATCTTCACAACAAATATTTTGTTGGCTAGAGATTATCCTGTTTGTTTTTGTTACGGAGGAGATCATGAGGAAAGAGGAATGGTTTCAGTTCCAAGAGGATATTTGCGATCACTTTCGGGCTATCGGCGCTGATGCTCAGACAAATGTGACAATTCAAGGAGTTAGGTCAACTCATGATGTTGATGTCTTAGTAAAAACCAAATATCTAGGACAGAATTTAACTTGGCTTGTGGAGGCTAAATATTGGAACAAAAAAGTTAGCAAGGATCACATTTTAACATTAATACAAATAGTACAAGATGTCGGTGCCGATTCAGCTTTTATGATTTCTCGAAAGGGTTTCCAAAAAGGAGCCATCGAAGTAGCTCAAGGGACTAGTGTTCGACTTAAGACCTTTGAAGAGTTAAAAGAAGAAACTAAAGGTTTGGTAGAGGATGAGATTATAAAAGTATATCAAAAACGACTAGATTTGATAGAGGATCGGTATTGGTCCCATTCTAAACAAATAAGAATTAAATACGGATTAAGAGACGATCCATATGAGTTTCAACTTAATTTTAGTGGACAGATTTTACTAGGGATTGCTCGTAAAGCTTTAATGGATGCTGCGGACAAGAAATATCCTATTGAACTCCTAACTTTTCACTTAGAGCACCAAGGCGAATCGTTTGCTAATAACTTTCAAGAGCTCCAGAACTGGTTAAATTTAAACTTAAATTATTTTGATACAAAGCTGCTAATGGCTGAATGGAAGATGCTTGAAAATAATGAATATAAGCCTGAAACAAATATAACCCCTGAAGACGGTTGGCACCCAGCGGAGTTATTAGCGAAAGGCATGTACAAAGCATCGAAAAAAACTTAAGAAATGTCATATAACGTTTTTTTATATGATTAAGCACCAGAAAGCTCAGTCAAAAGTTTAATTTAGTTACATGAATATGTAACTCTTCTCTATACCAATACAGCTGAAAGATAGAGTTTTTATCGTGAGAAAATGCATGATAGGAAGTCAGATTATGACGACATTAAAAGAAGTGAAAGCTGGTATATCAATTAAGAAGTTATGCCTCGTAAAACATAATGTATATAACGCCACGTTTTATAAATTTTTAACTAAATATGGTGACATGGAGCTCTCCGACGTTAAGAAACTCAGAGAGCTTGAAGATGAAAACCGTCGCTTAAAGCAGATGTCTGCCGACTTAAACCTCAAGTTTCAATTTCAGAAATAAATTATAAACTAACCTAGATTCAGACTTAGTTGCTCAAGGCTTTGCTCTGCTTGATACTCATCAAACCTTTCCTGCCTTTTCGTCCTCATATCCGATTGCTCCAATCCCTTCGCCAACCCACTAACCATCTTCGCCTCCACTTTCAATCCCTCATCATACAATCGCTTCGCTAAAAATCGATACTCCCCCAAAATCAAACACCTAGTTTCCAGCTGTTCTTTCAAATAAGGATTTGCGGGACGTTTTTGGGTTTTAATGGCTTCCAGTAACTCATTTACCTCTTTTTGACGCACTGTGGAATAGCCACCTCTTTTAGTAGTATGACTCACCGTACCATTTACCCCTTTCTGAGTAACGCCTCTGTGTTGGCGTCGCGTCGCCGCACAATCCACCCCATGCTCACGCATTTTCTCGGCAAATAAGACGCGCCATTTAAAAAGATCATTTTTACGAGGGTTCATACGCTTGCCCATTTCGTTACGCATAGTGACGCAAATATGCACATGCGGATGCTTTTCATCTAGATGTTGCACAAACACATATTGATGCCCTTTGAAGACTTCCTGTGAAAATTCTCTTGCTGCGTTCTTCACTGCACGAGGATCCGTGCCTGGCGGCATAGATAGCACCACATTCAGGGACTCTTTATACTTGCTCTGCTCTGGAATACCCTGTCGCTGCCATTCCTTGATCACGTTTTCACGTAGAGCCGCTTTACCTTTAATTTGCTCTCCATCTTGATTCTCAACTGCTAGCTTTCCATTGCGGCTAATGTAATCAATATGATTTGCTGCTGCTTTAAGGCCTGTAGCCTTACCGGTACGCTTAGGGATCTTGACCATCACTTCTGGCTTCTTGAGGGCTGCTGCTTTTAGATTAGCCAGACCAGTGCCTGGTTTAAAGTTATGAGGTGCTACTCCAGCCAGAGTTTGTCGTCTATAAAGACTGCGCTCATGGCCTAAGAACCAGTTATCTAAACAGTGAGTAATACTCATATTTCTCTCCTGACGAACTATCCGTAATTTCCGGATAGTTGGCTGTCGATCAAACTCGCCTTCAGAAAAACATTGTTAATAAATCTATTAACTGTACGAACATCTTAGTATATGGACTGTGAATTCAAGGCATTCTTTTAAAACTCGCACTCACCAACTGCCCCACTCTCTCCGTATGCTGAGCTATCTGTGCTTTTATTTCCTTTAGCTCCTGAGTACTTAAAGCCGTAGGATTATTCGTATTTAATGATTTAGCAATCTGGTTAATATTGCGTCCTATACGTAGTAGTTGAGCATTCGATTGATATAGCACTTCCACTTCCTTAGTCGTTAACAGTGGTTCTTTAGCCAACACGCTTTGCATGAGAAAGCTGATATAACCGTTTACCGTCATGTTCTCCGCTAAAGCTCTTTTTTGTAGCTGATCTAAATCATGTTGATCCAAACGAATTTCCACTCGGTTTGTTTGACCCGCAAAGGGCTTTATTTCATGATTTTTTAACGTTAACTCCTTAAGTAATAATCGCCTTGCCAACAGCGACACACTGGCTTTTCCCGTCTCCGCTTTAGCAAAACAACGGAGCTTTTCATAGTCGTCAGAATTCAAATTTCTAACTCTAAAATGTACTTCTCTGGTAGTCATAGGCACAAAAAAAGCGCCGTGAGGCGCTGTGATAAAAATGAATGCATTATTTCCTACTCTTTGGTCTGCAGCTGCTGAATCGCATTAGCGTGTTCCCGCTCTAACTCCTGTTTCAATTCTTCTTCCGTAGGTAAGTAAGGCAGGTACTTGGCGGAAA